>JAYTVG010001094.1:0-9639 GCA_043744135.1 Deltaproteobacteria bacterium
ACGCACCTTCACCGCCGAGGTTCAACGACAGCTCAGTCCGCGAGCCCGTGCGGGGAAACCAGTACGGGTCTTTGGGGTCAAGCCAGCGGCCGGCGAAGATGTCATCGACAACGGAGTCAACCTCGTTTTGTTCGCGCGCCGGCGTTTGCGCTACGCCGTCGTCGTCGTTGATCACGATGACATCGGTCGCGGCGGTATCGGTCGCAGCGGCATCCGTCGCAGCGACCAACCACAAACAACACAGCATCATCGTCATGTCGTGAGTGTGGCGGCTTTGTGACCAGACGCAAGACACGGCGCGCGTTTTGGTGCCTGCGCGCGATCGACGCGAACGCGCCGCAAACACACGACGCACCAACAGCACGGTCGCGGCGCGTTGACATTCGTGTCAATGTTGATTGACATTTGTGTCAATCCTGCTAGAGGCATCGTGGAGGCCAATCATCATGCGCAAAACTCCTACCGTGACCGCAGGGCGACAGGCCGTCATCGTCGACGGGGTTCGCACGCCCTTTTTGAAGTCCAACGGTGCCTACAAAGACCTCATGAGCTACGAGCTGGGAGCGCATGCGCTCAAAGCGCTCGTCGCCAAAAGCGGCTTGGATCCGCGCGACGTCGATCTAGTCGTGATGGGCTCTGTCGTGTCTGATCCGCGCACCAGCAACCTCGCGCGCGAAAGCATGCTCGCGGCCGGCTTTGCGCAGAGCACCCCCGCGTTTACCACGACACTCGCGTGCATTTCCGCCAACGTCGCTGCCACCGGCGCGGTCGACCAGATCGCGCTTGGCCGCGTTGACACCGTCGTCGTTGGCGGCGCAGAGAGCTTCAGCGACCCACCCATCCGCCTGAGCAAAAATCTCCGTCAAGCGCTGGTGAAATCGCAAAAGGCCAAAGGCGCTGCAGGATACTTTGAGATCTTGCGCGAGCTCAGCCCCGAAGACTTGATCCCCGATGTGCCGAGTGCGGCGGAATTTTCGACCGGCCTCACCATGGGGCAAAGCTGCGATCGATTCGCCAAGCGCATCGGCATCACACGGCAGCAAAGCGATGCGTTTGCGGTGCGCAGCCACGTGCTTGCTGACCGCGCTTGCAAGGAAGGGCGCTTCGCTCAAGAGGTCGCGCCCGTCGCACTTGCGCCCTCGTTTGACCTCGTCAAGTTGGACGATGGCCCGCGTGGCGACTCGACGCCTGAGGGTCTCGCCAAGCTCAAGCCGGCGTTTGATCGCGACTTCGGTGTGCTCACGGCCGGCTCGTCGAGCTTTTTGACCGACGGCGCCGCGGCCGTGCTGCTGATGTCGATGGATCAGGCCAAAGCGCAGCGCAGCACGGTCAAGGCGATTGTGCGCGACTACGTCTACGCCGCGGGCGACCCGCTCGAAGATCTGCTCGCAGGCCCGGCGATGGCGGTGCCGCTGCTGCTCAAGCGTGCGGGGTTGTCCGCCGATGACGTCGTTGTGTGGGAGATCCACGAGGCGTTTAGCGCGCAGGTGTTGGCGAATCTCAAGGTCATGAAAGACCAACACCACATCGAGATCCCGCTTGAGCGCATCAACCCATGGGGCGGATCGCTGTCGATCGGCCACCCGTTTGGCGCCACCGGCGCGCGCTTGCTGACGACGGCGGCCAATCGCCTGCAGGTCACGGGTGCGCGGTTTGCCATCGTCACGGGGTGTGCTGCAGGTGGCCAAGGCAGTGCGATCTTGCTCGAAAATCCGTCGACGACACACTGAGCTGTCACAAGGAATACTTTGATGACTATCGAAACCGCAAAACCGAGTTCAGCCCGCACGACGAATCTCGGTATCGACAGCACAGATGCAGCCGTCGTCACAGTGATCGATGGCATCGCCGTCATCACGTTTGACGTGCCTGGCGAAAAGCAAAACACCCTCAGTGAACGGTCGGCGCGATCGCTAAAGCTCGCGTTTGAACGTGTGCGTGACGACGCCAACATCCGCGGGGCTGTGTTGGTGTCGGGCAAGGCCGACTTCATCGCAGGTGCTGACATCACCAAGCTGCAGGCGTGCAAAAGCGCCGCGGACGCTGAGCGTTTGTCACACGAGATGCAAGTGCAGCTCGGCGACATCGAGGCCAGCGAAAAGCCCATCGTCGCCGCCATCCACGGCAGCTGCTTGGGCGGTGGCTTAGAGTTGGCGCTGGCGTGCCACTACCGCGTCGCGACCGATGCCGCGAAAACCGTCATGGCGCTGCCCGAGGTGATGCTGGGTCTGTTGCCGGGCGGTGGTGGCACCCAACGCTTGCCCGCACTCATCGGCGTGCAGGCCGCCCTCGACATGATGCTCACCGGCAAAAACATCCGCGCGCACAAAGCAAAAAAGCTCGGCCTCGTCGATCAGGTGGTGATTCCCTACGGCCTCACCGACGCCGCCGTCAGCATCTGCAAGCGCTTGGTGGAGGGCTCTCTTTCACACCGTGCGCCTGAGAAAAACTTTCAACAAAGGGCGATGGAGTCCGCACTTGAAGACAACGCTGCCGGGCGCGCGATCTTGTTTCGTCAGGCGCGCGCACAGGTGCTGGATAAGACCAACGGCCTGTACCCCGCACCTTTAGCCATCCTCGACGTGGTCGAGGTCGGTGTGAGCCAGGGAGCCGAGGCTGGCTACGCCGCGGAGAGCAAACGCTTTGGTGAACTCGCGACCTCCAAAGAAGCTGCCGCGTTCATGTCGCTGTTTTTTGCGCAGACTGCGCTTAAAAAGAACCGCTTCGCCGAACGCGGTGAGCACGGCAACAAGCGCCCGCCTATTGAGACGGTCGCGGTGTTGGGAGCCGGCTTGATGGGGGCGGGCATCGCTGAGATTTCGGTGGGCAAGGGCACGCGGGTGTTGCTCAAAGACGTCTCTGTGGAGGGGTTGGCGCGCGGGCAAAAAAGCATCTACGCCGCGTACGACAAGCGCACCAAAGCGCGCAGCATGACCTCACACCAACGTGATCGCACCCTCGCGATGGTCACGCCCAAGCTTGACTACACTGGATTTGACAAGGCCGACGTCGTCATCGAAGCGGTATTTGAGGATCTGGCCCTCAAGCATCGCGTGCTCAAAGAGGCCGAGCAGCACATGCGCCCCGACGCGGTATTTGCATCCAACACCTCAGCGCTGCCCATTTCGAAGATTGCAGAAGCGTCCAGGCGACCTGAAAACGTCGTCGGCATGCACTATTTTTCGCCGGTGCCAAAGATGCCGCTGCTGGAGATCATCGTGCACCCCAAAACCTCGAAAGAGGCCGCGGCCATCGCCGTGCAACTCGGCATCGCGCAGGGGAAGACCGTGATCGTCGTCAAAGACGGCCCGGGCTTTTACACCTCGCGCATCTTGGGCCCGCTCATGGACGAGGCGAGCAACTGCGCGCTTGAGGGGGTGGGTCTGCACGCCATCGACGACGCCATGAAGGCGTGGGGCTTTCCTGTCGGGCCAATCACGCTGCTGGATGAGGTGGGCATCGATGTGGCGGCGCACGTCAGCAAAGACATGGCGCCGTTTTTTGAGCCACGCTTCGGCGTGCGCGACCGCCGCGCACTCGACGAGCTGGTGGCCGCCGGATTCATCGGCCGCAAAAGCGGCAAGGGATTTTTCCTCTACGATACCGCCGCAGCGTCGCCGGTGGCGCGCGCGCGCGCACTCGTCAACAAGGCGATGGGCGCAAAGCGCGGCGGCAAGCCGCTCAATCCCGGCGCGTTAGAAATTTTTGAGCGCCACGGTGTCAAGGTGGGATCGAAAACCACCGTCAACGTGCAAGATATGCAACTGCGCATCGGCCTACGCATGGTGAACGAAGCTGTGCAGTGCTTGCAAGAAGGCATCTTAGAAAACCCCGTCGACGGCGATGTCGGTGCAGTGTTCGGTCTGGGTTTTCCGCCGATGACGGGGGGACCGTTTCGCTACATCGACAACGTCGGCGCGTCCGCCGTGCTCGGCCACCTCGAACGCTTCGCGAACCAACTCGGCAAACGCTTTGCGCCAGCGCCGTTGCTCGTGGAACACGCGAAAAAGGGCATGCTCTTTCATAAAACTGGCTAGCGCGCCCACGGAGCACCGATGCAAGAAGCGATGTTTGACGCGGGACTATCAGCCTTTCGTGAATCATTTCGGAAGTTTGTAAATCGTAAAATCGTGCCCTTCCATGCCCAATGGGAACAAGACGGCATGGTGCCGCGCGCGCTGTGGCACGAGGCTGGTGCGCAGGGTTTTTTGTGCATCCCACAGAGCGAGGCGTACGGCGGTAGCGGCCTGCCGTTTCGTTATGCGGCCGTCGTCGCTGAGGAGTTGACGCGCGCACATGCGCACGGGCCGGCGTTTTCACTGCACTCTGATATCGTCGCGCCGTATCTTGAGCGTTTTGGAACTGTCGAACAAAAGCAACGCTGGCTGCCGGGCATGGCCGACGGCACGCTGATCGGTGCTATCGCGATGACGGAGCCCGGCACGGGAAGTGACCTGCAAGGCATCCAAACCAAGGCCGTGTTGGACGGTGACGACTGGGTCATCAACGGCACCAAGACCTTCATCTCAAACGGCCAGCTGTGTGACTTGTGTATCGTCGTGGCGCGCACCGAACAGGGCACCGGCTGGGCGACGCAGAGTTTGTTTGTGGTGCCAGCGACGGCACGTGGCTTTGTGCGTGGCAAGCGCCTGGAGAAGATCGGCTTTCACGCGCAAGACACCAGCGAGCTGCATTTTGAAGACTGTCGCGTTGCCAAGGATCATTTGATCGGTGAGCGCGGCCAGGGCTTTTTGGCGTTGATGCAGCAGCTCGGGCAGGAGCGTTTGATCATCGCCATCGCCAACGTCGCAGGGGCAGAGCGCGTGCTCGACGACACCATCAGCTACGTCAAAGACCGCAAGGCGTTTGGCAAGCGCATCGCTGACTTGCAAAACACGCGCTTTAAGATCGCTGAGATGGCGACGGAGATAGCACTTGGGCGCACGTTTGTGGACGCGCTCATCGTGCGGTTAGAACACGGCGACACGCTCACCACCGAAGCGAGCATGGCGAAGTATTGGTGCAGCGAGATGCTCGGTCGCGTGGTGGACCAGTGTCTGCAGTTGTTTGGTGGCTACGGCTACATGAGCGAATACCCGATAGCCAAAGCGTATCTCGACGCGCGCGTGCAGCGGATTTACGGCGGCACCACGGAGATCATGAAAGAGATCATCGCGCGCAGTCTGTTGTCGTAGCTCCACGCTCAGGGCGGCGGGGCGGCGGGCGTCACGCCGACGTCAGCGCTGACCACGGCGGCGCCCACGGCAGGCAAACGCCAGCGAAAGCAACGAGCGTTTCACGACGTCGCGGCTTTGAGAGCAATGGCCTTTTCAGGGCACGCCGTCACACACAAGCCACGTCGCTTGTCATGACTTGCTCCTTCGTTTGATCCGTTCAATACCGTGGCGCGCGTCGTCGAGCACCTCGCGGATGGCATCAACGACGTCAGGGTCGCCGCGCGATTTCGCGACGGCCTTGAGGGCCACCTTCGCTAGTCGCATCGCAGGGCCCAAGATCTCTGCAGCGTCAGGGTCGTACAGCACCGCCCACTCACTGCGCATCTCAGCACGACGCCACACCTGTGCGATGTCGCGCGCGTGTCGCTTCACCTCGCGCCTACCTTGGGGGGTCAAGGCGTATGTGCTTTTGGCCTCTGACGCCGTCGCACGCATCAATCCGTCGTCTTGTAGCCGCTGCAGCGTCGGGTAAATGGTGCCGGCGCTCGCCCGGTATGCACCACCGCAGCGTGCCTCGAGCGCTTTCATCAGCACGTAGCCATGCGCCGGCGCGTCTGACAGCAGCGACAACAGCGCTAAGCGCACTTCACCCGGCCCAAAGAGGCGCCCAGCCCCGGTGGGCGAAGCTCCCATGAGCAGGCCGAGTGTCCCTCGCAAGCGGTGCATGCGAACGTTGTATCGCACGATATATCGTTTGAAACTACCAAACACGGTACCAGCCGCGTTTCGATCGCGTGATGGTCGCGTCGACGCCTTAGCGCTCGCCCTTCAACAGCGCGATGTCTTCAAGGAGCGCCGCCATGCTAGTTGGATCCAGCGCGTTGTAGATGCCACGTAAGCGGCGAAGACCGTCCACGAGAACAAAGTTTTCAGTGTGGAGGAAGTCGCTGTCAGGCTTTGCGACGCCGATATCTTCCTCGACAAAGTAGCTGCGTCGCCCCAGGTCATAGATGTCCGCTTGCGCGCCGGTGACGAGCTTCCACTGCGGCGAGCGAACGCCGTGCGCCTTGGCATAGGCGCGTAACACCTCGGGCGTGTCGATGGCGGGCGTCACCGAATGAGACACCAACAGGACATCGTTGTCGTGCGCAAACGCGTCTTGAATGCGCTTCATGCTCGCGGCCATGCGCGGACACACGCCGCGACAACTGGTAAAAAAAAAGTCGACGATGCTGATCTTGCCGTCCAGGGCGTGCTCGCTGAACGCGGCGTCGTCTTTATCGATCAACAAAAACGGCCGCACGCGATGGCCGGTGACATCATCGCGGCCGACATCCCACCGCGGCGTGAAGTCGGCGGTCTCGTACACCGGGAGGCGTCGCTCGCTTGAACAGGAACCTGCGATCAACGACGTCAGCGAGAGGATTGAAAACATCGACGCGTTCATTGCTGTTCCTTGCCATCGACCAACGTTGTGCAAAGCGCCGACTTGGCGAGGCCGTAACGACGACCGTCGCGCGCTTCATAGTTGACGTACGCCCTGCCATTTGGTCTCCATGCGCGCTGCATGCCTTGCTCGCGATCGTCGCGGTAGCTGAGTTGCGTGTACAACGCGCCCGACGCGTACCATTGGCGATGCACACCCTCTTTGCGATCGTCGCGGTAGGTGAAGTCGAACTTCGCGGCGCCGTCAGGCCACCAACCACGGTGCGTGCCGTTGGCTTTGTTGTTGTGATACCAGCGTTCGTCGCGGCGGGCGCCGTCGTCGTAAAAGCTTTGCGCCAAACCCTCGCGCTGGCCCGACACATACGACGTGCGCGATTTGGCGGCACCGCTTGCAAAGGCCGTGACAACAACGCCGGTGAAGGGCTCGCGCAGCAGCAGCATCCGCCCATTGTCCAGCAGCAGTGCTGGGTCGCTTGAGGCAACGACGATTGGGCGCGCGCAACACATCGTCGTGAGCGCGACCGCCAACAGCGTGGTGCGTGCGTGTGACGTCAAAAGGTAAACGTCCCCTTAGTGCCGTGGTAGCTGCCCGACTTGATCACGTACGTGCCACCGTCGAGGTAGTTCACGTTTGAGCAGTGGTAGTGGTACGTGCCGTTTGGGTAGTCGCGCGTGACGCCGGTGTGGCCGCCGTCGCTGTCGAGATCGCTCGCAACGGAGCCGTCCATGTCGCGGCGCGCGTACACCGGGTAGCCGTCGCGCAAGTGCCCAATCAGTGCTGCATCGTCATCCACGGTGAAGTGGCTTGGCTCGAAGTGGTAGTGGTAGACGCCGCCGGGCCCGACGTGCGCTCCGTCAGTATCCATCGAGCTGAGCACTTGGCGATCAATCGGCAGGTTGCCTCCCTCGCGATCATTGAAGATCGCGACGCCGTTTTTCGCCATGCCGATGGGCCCAAGCGAAGTCTCCTCCCGCGACGTCGCCGGCTGTGGGTCGACAGGGATGGTCATGACAAAATCTTGCTCGCCAATCACGCCGGGCGCCAGCGTGCGACCGCTGAGTTGCTCCTCGTACATGGCGTTGCCGGCTCCCCAGTACGGCGTTTTGTGGTCGGGCACGCCGCTGGAGCTGAGCGTGACGCTGGTCGTTGTGGCCGACAACGTCACCGCGTTTGTATACCCGTCAAACGCGGCGGGGACCGGCGCGCTGTCGGCCGTACACGTGCAACCCGTGATCAAAACAACAGCGAGAGTGAGGCGAGTGCGCATCCGATCCCGTGAGCAACAACCGCGCCAACGGCGATGTTGGATTGCACGCGTCAAAGCGAGCCGCTCGCCCATCGCAGGGTGCGCAAACCGCACTGCGGATGCGGATTTCGCACCCTGCGTGCGCGGTGCGCGGGGTGGGCGTATGCGCCTTGAACCGCGTACAGTCGCGGGCGTGACGCAACTGTTTGCGACCCAGCGCGTGATCGTCGCGGGACCGGCCGTGTCGGCGCTCGCGATCTTGGCCATCATGTTGTTTGGCTGGGTGCAGGCGCAGCGCAGCGCGGAGCTGTTGCTGCGGGGAGAAGCGGATTTGGCGATCGAGCGCGTCAACCAACCGCTGCGCAGCGTGGGCGTGTTTCCAAACGCACAGCGGCTCGCTGAAACGCTGGCGTCGATGTCATCTCAAGGGTTGCGCTACCTCGCGGTGGTGGGCGATGGCGACGTCCTCGTCGCGTCCGGTCCCGCGCCCCCTGGCGTGTCACAGGCGCTCGCACTCGCGCCGCGTGACCCGCGCCGCATCGGTGCGCTTGCGTGGGTGCGTTCGCATCCGCTGCCGCCCGCTGCGCCTTTTACGCGAGCAGACGCAGCACCTCTCAACGCAGCGCCGCATGACGCGCCTGCACTGCTGTTGGCCTTCGAACCGATGCTGGTGCAGCGTCTCGATCGGACCGCGACACTCACCTTGGTGGCGGGCGTCGCGGCAGCGCTCGGGCTGTTGGTGCTCAGCATGTTTGCGCGTCGCCTATTGACCGCGCGCGACGACGCGCTTGAAGAGCTTGAGCACGAACGCGTGCTGGCGAAGTTGGGGACGATGTCGAGCGTGGTGGCCCATGAGTTGCGCAACCCGCTCGCGTCACTCAAGGGACATGCCCAGCTGCTCGTCGAGGGGCTCACGAGCGTGACACACAAGGCGCAAGCGCAACACATCGTCGACGCCGCCTGGCGCTTGCAACACCTCAGCGACAGTTTGCTCGAGCTCGCGCGCACCGGTGCAGTGAGCGCCGTAGACGTGGTGCCCCGTGATGTTGCCATCGGCGCGCTGTCGCGTTTTGACGCAGCCCGCGTGCACCTCGATGCCAGTGGAGCCCCTGCGTCGTGGCGGCTTGATCCCACGCGGTTTGAAAGCGTGCTGACAAACCTCGTCGACAACGCGCTGCATGCGTCGACCGTCGACGCGCCGGTGCAGGTGCGAGTCACGCATGAAGCAGGCGCGCTTGTGATTGACGTGCGCGACTTCGGACCGGGTGTCGAACCCTCAGAGCGCGAACGTATCTTTGAACCGTTTGTGACGACGCGCGCACAAGGCGTCGGCCTTGGCCTTGCCCTCGCGCGCCAAATCGTCGCGCTGCACGGCGGCTCGCTGCGCGTGGTGGACGTGGACGGAGCCGGTGCGTGTTTTCGCGTCGTGCTCCCAGCGAACGTTTCGCGCAAGCGCATCGCCTAAGGTCGTTGACTTCGATACTTGCACATTAGGAGAACTATGGCGCGCTTGCTTGTAGTCGATGACGAACCGGGTCTGCGGGCATTTTTGCAGGCTGCACTTGTCAGCGAAGGCCACCACGTGACACTCGCGGTCGACGGCGAAGACGCGCTCAGGCAACTTGATGGCGCGGGCTTTGACCTGGTGCTCACCGATCTGCGGCTCCCGAAAGGCGACGGTCTTTCAGTGCTTCACCATGTCCGGGCCGACCACCCAGGCACCCAGGTCATCGTGTTCACTGCGCACGGCACCATCGAGGGTGCGGTCG
>JAYTVG010001095.1:0-9626 GCA_043744135.1 Deltaproteobacteria bacterium
CACGGTCAGCCGGCTTGGAACGAGGTCTTGACGGATGACGTCGAGGTGACGTCGTTGTTTTTCGCCGACGTGTTTGGCTGGGACCGCTCCACCATGAAGATGGGCAACGGCGCGTACAGCGTGCTGATGGACGGCGCGTCACAGCGTGCGGGCGTGACGTCGGGTGCAGGCGCTGCGCCGCAGTGGGTGGTGTACTTCGCCGCCGACAACATCGACGCCATTGCAGCGCGCGTCGCGAGCTTGGGCGGCAGCATGGTGACGCCGATAACCCCCGTGCCCGGCATGGGGAAAAGCGGCTTTTTCAAGGATCCCAGCGGTGCGCTGTTCGGCTTGTTTCAGGGGGGCTAAGCCCACTTACGGAAATTCATGCTTCACCTCCCACGGCCGATGACATCATGAACGACTGGTCGACGCCGCTGTTATCGCGAGCGCCGCCGGGTTCGGCCGGCGCAGCGTCGTGCCGCATGCCTGCACCGCACCGCTGCACCGGCGCGCACGCGTGACGCGCCTGTGGGTGGCCATGGTGGTGGCGTGCGCGGCGACCACGGCTCACGCTCAGATCGCGGTGGCGCCGTTGCTGCAAGCGGACAACGCACCACAACGCGACATCGCCGCGGGCATCGTGACTGCGGTGGCGTCCCAGCGCGCCATGTTGACGCCCGCGCTCACGGTCGCGGACATCAAGGGCTGCGGTGACGACGTGTCGTGCTTGATGGGTGTGGCGAAAGCACACCATGCCACGCACCTCATGGTGGTCGCGGTCGCGCAGCTTGGCGCGCGTGACCAGGTGATGGTGCTGCAGTTGTTCGCGGTGCAAAGCGGCGCCAAGCTGTTTGAAAAAAGTGCCGTCGCGTCGACCACCACAGACGTGCGCCACGTCGCGACCGCGCTCGGCGACGCGGCGGCGTTCATCGACGGCCCCGCGCGCGCGCCGGTCGCCGCTGCTGCGGTCGTGCCGCCGGCACCGGTGGCGCGGTATGTCGCAATTGGCTTGCTGGCGTCGGGTGCGGCGGTCGCGGTCGGCACGTTTGGGATCGCCACCGCGCTGTTTTCGACCCCCGACAGCGGCAGCCCCAACTTCGTGCTCGCGCCCGCCGTCATCGGTGTGGGCGGTGTGCTCGCCGCCGGCTTGGTGGTGGGTGGCCTCGGTGCGCTGGTGTTTGACCGCGTGGTGCCCGACACAGCATCGGCCTCAACATCGCAGTGAACGCTCAGCACAATCTCGGCGTGTGTCGCGAGATTTGACGCGCGCGCGGGCACCACCAACGTGGTCAGCGCACAACCAGTACAGGCGGCTGCGTGCAAGGACTGATCCCAGCGGTCCCGCGCTAGCCGTGCACGTCGCTGGGAGCGTCGATGTCGACGGTGTCGCGCATGCGAAACACCGCGAGCGCCAACGCCAAACCGACCACCGCTTCTGCCGCACCCAACACGAGCACAATCAGCGCCACCGACTGGCCCGCGGGGTTGTGGTGCACACGGCTGCCCAGCGTGAGCACCAAGATGGCGGCGTTTATCATGAGCTCCACGCTCATCAACACGGCCACGGGGTTTTTTCGCAGCGCGACGCCGGCGGCACCGCACGCAAAAACCGCACAGGCGGTCGCTAAAATCATCCACTCGGCGGGCACGTGCAGCAGGGCGTTCATGCGCCACCACCTTGGACGCTGACGGGGTGGGCGGCGGCGTACGCGTTGTGTGCGAGCTGGGCCGTGCGCTCCTGGCGTTTCCACAGCGCGATGGCGGAGACGATCGCGGCCAACAGCAACGGCGCGGTCATTTCAAACGGCGCAAGCAGCGACGTGAACAACGGTTTGCCCACGTCTTTGACGCTCGGGCCCGCGCCGTCGATGGCGGCGAGGCTGGACGCACCGTTCATCATCACCACCAAACCGGCGCCAACGGCGCACAACACCAGCGCGGCGGCGAAAAAGCGACCGGCGCCGAGCTCCTCTTTGCCCCCCGTCGGCAACAACGCCACCACGATCAAAAACAACACCACGATGGCGCCCGAATAGATCAACACCTGCGCGACCGCCATGAGCTGCGCGTCGAGTGCGAAATACAGCGCCGCCATGCTCAAGCTGTGCGCGAGCAAACCGACCGCGACGTGCACCGGGCGTTTGAGCAACACCACGGCTAGCGCGCTGACGAGCGCGAGCACACAACAAACCACGACCGGGACGGTAGCAAGCATGGCGTTGCCTAGCGCACCCAAAACCGTTTTCAAATTGTGTTGTTGAGCCTGCAGGGCGGGGAATTCCGACCTTGGGTGAGCAAAATAGTCCGCGGCATCCGTGGTGCCAGCCACCGCGATGACGACGCTGTTGCGCGCGACGGCGACGTGCACCACCCTGCGCGCCGATGTCACTCACAAACGCCGATCTCGCCCCCACCCCCGCCGACCAACGCACGTGGAGTATGTGGCATATCGCGGCGCTGTGGGTGGGCATGGCCGTGTGCATCCCGACGTACACCTTGGCGTCGGGGCTGGTTGACAAGGGGTGGTCGTGGCAGGCGGCGGTGTTGTCGGTAGCACTCGGCAACGTGGTGGTGTTGGTGCCGATGGTGCTTAACGCCCACGCGGGCACGCGCTACGGCATTCCGTTTCCCGTCGTGGTGCGCTCGAGCTTTGGTGTGCTTGGCGCCAACATCCCCGCGCTGTTGCGTGCGTTTGTCGCGTGCGGGTGGTTTGGCATCCAAACCTATATCGGAGGCCAAGCGATCGCCGTCATCATGCGCGTCGTATGGCATCTTGCACCTGCGGCGAAGCTGCCGGTGCTGGGCATCGAACCTCTCGAGCTTGCGTGCTTCATGGGCTTTTGGGCGGTGCAGGTCGCCATCATCGTGCGCGGCATCGACAGCATTCGTGTTTTACAGACGTATAGCGCGCCGTTTTTGATCGCGGTGGGCATCGCGCTGCTGGGCTGGGCGTACATGAAAGTGGACTCCGCGACCGAGCTGTTCACCAACACCACCGTCGACGCCAAGATCGGCGTGGGCGCGGTGCTTGGCGCCGGGCTGACGGGCGCGGTGAGCTTTTGGGGCACGCTGGCGCTCAACATCCCCGACTTCGCGCGCTACGCGAAATCGCAGCGCGACCAGATCCTCGGCCAGGCGATCGGTTTGCCAGCGACCATGGCGTTTTTTGCCTTCATCGGAGCGGTGGTCACCAACGCCACAGTGGTGATCTTCGGCGCACGCATCGCAGATCCAGTGGCCTTGCTCGGCCGCATCGGCGGCCCAGTGATGACCGTGACGGCGATGTTGGCGCTGCTCATCGCCACACTCACGACCAACCTCGCGGCCAACGTGGTGTCGCCCGCCAACGATTTTTCAAACGTCTCGCCGGCGCGCATCGACTTCAAAAAAGGCGCGCTTATCACAGCGGTCATCGGCATCTTGATCATGCCGTGGAAGTTGTACAACGACGCAGCGGCGTACCTGTTCACCTGGTTGCTCGGCTACGGCGCCATGCTCGGCAGCGTCGGCGGCGTCATGATCGCAGACTATTTCTTCATCAAAAAGCGCCAGCTCGTGCTGGAGGATTTGTACCGTCGCGGCGGCCGCTACGAATTTCGCAACGGCTTCAACCCCATCGCCATCGTCGCGCTGGTCGCAGGGATGTTACCAAACGTGCCCGGCTTCATCGCCGCTGTCACCGCCATCGACGGCGTCCCCGATGTGCACGTCGGAGTGTTTTTTAGCACCGTGTACGACTACACCTGGTTCGTGGCGTTCTTTTTGTCCGCCACCGTCCACGTCGTGCTGACGCGTTTGTTGGGCGCAGCGCGCGGGTGATCGCCGCGGCGTTTTTTTCCAGCACAGCTGCGGCGCAGTGCGTACTATTGAGCTGCCGGCGTTAAGGAGGTCAGCGTGATGCGCGTGATGTGGTTGCTTGGCTTAGCGGTGGCGTGTGGTTGCGCACCTGCGCAACGCCAGACGTGGGCCAACAGTTACGCAGGAGATGGCGAGGACTTCTTCGCCACCGACGACGACTTCGTCTGCCTCGGCGACGCGAATTTTGAAGTGGTCAACGGCACGCGCGTCGCGAATTTTCTCGACCACCAACGTGAGGCCGTCGAGGTCGCAGGCGCTGGCACCAAAAGCCGCAACTACCCCGTCGGGACGCTCGTGCAGCTGTTTGCAAACGAAGCGATGATCAAGCGCGGCAATGGCTTTTTCGCGGCGAGCGGCGATTGGGAATTCTTCCAACTCGACGTCGACAGCGGCCGCACCGTCATCACCAACCGCGGCACCACAGACGTCAACAACGCCGCCGGCAACTGCTTGCAATGCCACAGCGCCGCCGAGCAGTTTGACTACACATGCTTCACCAACCACACGTGCGGGGATCTGCCATTTTTCATCGACCAAGACGTTGACCCAAAGACCGATGACGCTCGCTGTTCGCACTAGCGCTCCGTAGCGGAAGTCATGAACGTTTCCTGCTTGGTGTTTTCGACGCGAACTTTGTTGCAGGCCCGCGCTGGCTCGCTGGTTTGCCACGTTTCGATTGTCCACGTCCCAAGGTCGCAGAGCTTCACAGCGCACGAAACGTTCAGCCCGCCCGCCGGCGAGCACTAGCCGTGCCGCAGCGGGACGTCGTTCACGGCGATGGCTTGGCGTGGTTGATGGCGCACCGCGCGTGTGCAGGCGCATCGGTGTTGACGTCGCTGCCAGACGTCAGCGAGCTCGGCCACCGCGACGTGGCGCGTTGGCGCTCGTTTTTTGTGGACGCGGCGCGCGCCTGCGTGGATGCGGTCGCGCACGACGGCGTCGCGATGTTTTTTCAGACCGACATTCACCACGACGATGTGTGGATCGACAAAGCCGCGCTGGTGCACGACGCTGCCACGACCGCCGGTGCGCACATGCTGTGGCACAAAATCGTGCTGCGGGCGCCGGCGGGCAACGTGACGTTCAACCGCCCGGCCTACAGCCACTTGTTGTGTTTCTCGCGCGGGCTGCGCGTGCGCTTGGATCGACGCACACCCGACGTGGTGCAAAACGGCAAGCCGGTGTGGAGCCACGGCATGGGCGTGTCGTCGTGTGCGTTCGCGGTGCGGCAGGTCATCCGCCTCGCCCCCGCCACCACCCACATCACCGATCCCTTTTGTGGGCGCGGGACCACGCTGGCGGTGGCCAATGCGCTTGGCTTAGATGCCGTCGGCGTCGAGCTCAACACCAAGCGTGCCGCGCAGTCGCGCGCGCTGGTGCTGCACACGGCTGCGTTTGACTCGCGCTGAAGCATCTTCGTGAGGAGCAAACTGCGGCAAACACGACTGAGACGCCCAGGACATGTGTCCTGGGCGTCCTGCAGTCTCGCCCGCCTAGCCGAGCTGACCCGTCGCGGTTGGCCGGACGGGATGCGTTTCGGCTGGTGTTACGCGGCTGATGCGCCGGGAGTCATGTGACGTGCCGGCCCGCGGTCGGCAACGAGCGCCGCCGTTTGCACAAGCGGGACGGTCTTTGCGTGGCCGACGCCGCGGTCCACGGCGATCGCTTGGGCGACCGCCGACGGCGCTTTTGGCAACGCGGCAGCTGCCACGGTGTCGTCGACGGTGCGGTTGGCGCGTTCGGCGGTGCGCACCGGGCTTTGCACGGTGGGGGAGATCTTTTCTTTGACGGCTGCGACGATGTCGCGCGCTTTGTCTTTCACGGTCTGCACCGCGGCGCTCACCATCTCGTCGATCTTCGAGGCTGGCTCTTCAGCACGCACCGCGGCCGGGGGCGGCTTGTTGGGCTGGCCAATCTTTGGTCGGCGCTCCAACTCGCGGACGTCTTCGGCGAACAAGTCCGTCGGGGGCTTGGGTTTGCTTACCTCCATTGAAGGAGCTGGAGTTCGATCTGCACGAGGGGGGGACCGCGTTGCTGAGACGCCACCGCCACCACCACCACCACCACCGCCGCCTCCGCCACACATGGGAATCTCGATTTCTTCGTGCCGTTGCGTAAGTGCTTGGCCACGTAGAAGAGTTTTCGCACGGAGCCGTCGCTGTGCCCTTCGGTGGATCCCCCGATGGGAGTGGCGCCTACCTGTGCGCAACGACGGCGCCAGCTGCGGGGATCTGCGATCTGCAGTCCGCAGGCCGCCGCGTCGATGCCGCACAGATCCGCGCAGATCCGCGCCATGCGCGCTCAAAGCTTGCTTCGGCATGGCACGGCCGGTGCTAAGATGAGCACATGCGTTCGTCTTCCCGCCTACCGTCCGCTGCAGCTCGCGCCGTCGTTGGCGTGCTCGTGGGCGTGTGCTTGGTGGCTGCGACCGGGTGCTGTGGCGCCGGGTCAACGTGCGCCGACACCACGGCGACCGACGCGCCCCCGCAACTCGACGGTGCTCAAGAAGGCGCGCCGCAAACCTCGCCCGGCTGCGATGCGAGCGAGATCACACAACAAAACGGCGACGTCTGCGCCGTGTGCGCGAGCTCGCAAGGCAGCCAAACCATTTGCGGCGCGCCGCAAACCGCCGAGTGCTACACCAGCCAAAATCCCTACGGCGACAGCTGCCAGCAGTGTGCGACCGCTGACGGCGAGGTGCTGTACGACGACTGCGCGGTGCAGGCTTCGTTTGACCGATGCGAGCCGATCACGCCCGATCCGTCGTCGCCAGTGGACGCCGCGAACAGCGTGTGCATGGCCTGTTTTGACGACAGCGGCCGCTCCACCCGCACGGTGTGCGAGCCCCAGTCCGATGAGTGCCACACCGCCAACGACGGCGACCGCAGCTGCCGCGAATGCACGCGCGACGGCCTGCGGGTGGTGCTGGATTGCGGCCCGCTCGCGATTGATCCGCAAAGCTGCGTCGCGTACGAAAACACGCTCGGGCGCTGCGTCGATTGTTTGAGCGAACGCGGCGAGTTGTTGTCGCACGCGTGCACGCTCTTTGGTGAAGACGACGTGTTCACGTCGTGCGTGCAACGCACCGATCCCGGCGGCGTGCAGTGCGTCGAATGCACCGACAAAAACGGCACTGTGCTGAGCACTGAGTGCGCCGCCGCCGCCCCGCCGGCGTCCGAGTTTTGCCAGTTGCTCGACTACACGAGCCAGACCTGTTTGGTGTGCTTGGATCAAAATCAGACGCCCTACGTCGCGTCGTGTGTGTCCACGCAATGCGATGACCCGACGGACCCAAACACGTGCGCGCCCCTCAACGCGTGCTCCTTCGTTGACGGCGACACGCCGGGCGAACTGTGCCGCGTGTGCGCGGAGCCAAACGGACCCGAGGTGCAGTGTCTTGACACAAACCAAGTGCGCTGCGTGACGCAAGCCGCCGCTGAGCTTGACAACACCACGCCAGACGGCACGTGCATCACCTGCAGCGATCCGAGCACCGGTGTCGAGGTCTATCGCGACTGTAACGCTGGCTCGAGCGCACCAGCGCCGCTGCTGTGCGCGCAAACGGTCGCCGCCGACGGCAGCAGCTGCACGGTGTGTTACGAGGACGCCACAAACGCGCCGCGCTACTCGACGTGCCAGCAAGGCTCCGTGTGTTACGTCAATGACCAACGCGCACTGACGGATGCTGCGGGCGTAGGCCTGGGTCCGGTCGCGACCTGCTACCGATGTGGCGCATCAACGTCGTCAGCGGCCGCCGACTTCGTCAGCTCATGCACGCTGCCGCAGTCGTGTAGCGCGCCTGATGGCTTAGCCCCCGATCAATCCCCCGACCAGGTCTGCGACCCTGTGTTCAGCTTGGTGATAGCCCCGCGCGCCTGCGACAACTCCTGGGGCGACGCGGTGGCGGCTGCATCAGAAGACGACATCGTCGCCATGGTGAGCGCAGCGCAATCGCAGCACGGCCTGGCGGTCGTGTATGCAGGCGTGTTGGCGACGTCGGTTGCGAGCTGCGACCCTGGTCAGTGCAGCACGTGTGCGCGCGGCGATGTCTGGCGTGTGTCGGTCGCCGCCTCGGACGCGCAGCTGTTGCGCGACAGCTACGGCAGCCTCACGACACCGTGCAACGCCGACGGCGATTGTCCGGCGCTGACTGTCTGCAGCGCTGACGGCTCGTGCAGCTAAGCAGATTCATCGACCTCAAGAGATGAACGAAGTGAAAACAGCGCGCCACCGTCGCTGTTGCGCGCGCGCCAAACCTCGCTAGCGGTTGAGCCGCGCCTCGATGCGTGCTTTGGTGGCGACGTCGTCGCACAGCTCAAACGCGCGGTACCACGCCATCTGCGCGCGCTGTAAAAATCCCAGCTGATCGTAGACAACGGCGAGGTTTTTAAATGCCGCGAACAGGTCGGCGTCAAACGCGGCGGCGCGTTCGTACGCCTTCATGGCGCCGTCGAGGTCGCCGCCTTTGCTGCGGACGTTGCCGAGCATCAAGTAAGCGTTGGCGTCGAAGGGATCGAGCGCGCGCCAGCGTTTGATGAGCTCCTCCGCCGCTTTCATGTCGCCGTTGGTGTACGCGTTTGCGGCCTCCTCACGCAGCGCCTTGACCTTTTTTTGCCAGTCGGCGCCCAGCGGGGTCTTGGGCAGCACCTTGCCGACGAGGCGCGCGGCGAGCTGCCGCAGATAGTGCACGTCGAATGGTTTTTCCACGAACGCGTCGGCGCCGTGGACTTCTTGCACGGTGCGTGCGTGTTCCCAGCCCTTGTACACGGCGCTGATGACGACGATCGGCGTGGCCGCGAACACGTCGCTGCGCTTGAGCGTTGCGCAGATGTCAAAGCCGTGGATCTCAGGCAGCATGGCATCGAGCAAAATCAGCTGAGGCCGGGCGCTACGCAGCCGCTGCAGCGCCTCGCGGCCGGTGCGCGCCTCGATCACCTCGTAACCGTCGTACGACAGCACCTTTTTGATCAGGTGGCGGATGTCGTCTTCGTCGTCGACCACCATGATCAGCGCTTTGTCGCTGCCCGACGGCGGCGTTGGCGGCGGTGGCGGTCGAAACGGTGCCGTGCTCGGTTCGTCGATGATGGCCCCAACGATGACGCCGGATTGCGGTCGCACGATGGCGAGGCCTTCAACCGTGAGGCCGGGGGTGCCGTTGACGACCGTTTGGCCCGCACGCTGAGCGTCGTACGTCATCGCGGTCGCCTCAGCGATGACAGATTCCACGCCGAGGTACAGCACCAAGCGGCGCCCGGTGGCGAATTCGATTTGGTCAAAGATCGGCGGTCGACTTCCGTCAGCAGTCTGCAGTGCGGCGACGGCCACGCTGATGGTCTCGCCGTCGATGGCGATGGCGAGCACACGGTGCGCTTCGGCTATCACACGCGGAATCAACTCCAGCGCCGCGAGCTCAAATGAGCTCTCCGACAACACCACGGCAGGGTGCCCCTGCTGTTCAGCGAGCGCGAGCGCCAGCACCCGCTCTGACGCCATGCCCAACCGCAACAGCTCGCTCGCCAGTCGCCCAGGTCCCGCCAACGCCGCGTCCACCTGCGCGCGGCCGACGGCGCCCGAAGAAACCAACAGCTCCCCGAGTTTTTGGGTTTTGATCCGCGCAAACACCATGTCCTGCACAGTAGCGTTGTTGTCCGCGCACGTGAAACTCGTGGCATGGGAGATGAACAATCGATCTCATCGAACCTTGGAAAATGAACAATCGGACCCATCGACCTGCTGGCTTCATCGACAGCAGCGCGTCACCACGCCTGTCAAAAGCTGCCAAGTCA
>JAYTVG010001096.1:0-2864 GCA_043744135.1 Deltaproteobacteria bacterium
GGTTTGCCTTGCCCCAGGTCGTCGAGAAGCGCGCAAACACCTCCTGCAACAAAAAGCGCCCGACGCGCGTGCCGGTGTCGATGGTGGTGAGGATAAACAACGCCTCAAACATGATCGCGAAGTGGTACCAATACGACATCAGTCCCTTCATGCCTGGCAGGTTTGAAAACACCCGAGCCATGCCGACCGCGAGCGACACGGCACCGCCCGTGCGCGCCGCCACCACCTCGTCGGTCGCGGCCATCAACATCGGCAGATCGGTGACGCGCACCCCCAGCCGTGCGAAGTCGGCCGTCGACAGTGCGTCGGCGTTGGCATCGCGCGCGTCGACGTGAAAGCCGAGCTGCGCCAGCGCCGGGTTTGACAACAGCAGCACGCGCGACAGCTTCGCGTGGGTCGCGGGCACGGCGTTGTCAAGGCCGAGGGCGTTGCGATCGTCGACGCTGAGCGCGAGCAGCGCTGCGCTGTCAGACGTCAGCCCGGGGCTGCCCGCCGGCGCCACCAGTGCGATCATCGGGTCGGTGTTGATGGCGAAATAGTCCGCGGGGGGCAGCGCGGTGGCAGCGATCAGCGCGGTGATGCCCACCAGGCCCTCCATCAACATGGCGCCGTAGCCGATGGTGCGGCAGTCCCCCTCGACGTCGATCATCTTTGGCGTGGTGCCCGATGCGACCAAGGCGTGAAACCCGCTGATGGCACCGCACGCGATGGTGATGAACACGAACGGAAACAGCGAGCCTTTCACCACCGGCATGAACGTGTCCGCGCCGACCAAGATGGCGTTGTGCGTGACGGTGTTGAGCATGGGCATTTCGATGGCGGGGTTCACCAGCACGATGCCGAGGATGAGCGCGGCGATGGTGCCGATTTTCATATAGCTCGACAGGTAGTCGCGCGGGCACAGCAGCAACCAAACCGGCAACACGCTCGCGACAAAGCCGTAGCCGGCAATGGCGACGATGATCTGCGTTTCGCTGAGTTTCAGCATCGGTCCAAACGACGACGACGCCACCTGGTCGCCAAAGACCACGGCGAGCAACAGCACGGCCACACCGACCACGGTCGCTTCACGCACACCGCGCACGGAACCACCGCGCACTTTGGTGATCCACATCCCCATCGCGAACGCGAGCGGGATCGACACGCCGACGGTGAACACGCCCCATGCGCTGTGCGCCAGTGCGCCGACCACCACGCGGCCCAGGCCCGCGATGGCGATGACGATGATGAACAAGATGGCCACAGTCGCGATGGCGCCGGCGAGCGGCCCAAGTTCACTGCGCGCCATCTCAGCCAAGCTGCGCCCACCGCGCCGCACCGACGACGCCAAGATGACAAAGTCGTGCACGGCCCCCCCAAGCACCACACCCACCAAGATCCACGAGTAGCCTGGCAAAAAGCCGAACTGCGCAGCCAGCACTGGGCCGACCAGCGGACCCGCGCCCGTGATGGCGGCGAAGTGATGGCCAAACAAAACCCACTTGCGCGTGGGGTGGAAGTTCTCGCCGTCGTGCTGCGTGTGCGCGGGCGTGCTGGCGAGGTCGTTGAGCGTCAACACACGCGCGGCCAAAAACGCCGCGTAAAAACGGTAAGCAGCCGCCAACACACACAACGCGAGCACCATGAACCACAACGCATGCATGACTGCATGCTGGAGGCGTCGAGGCGCGTGCGCAAGGGGCCTGATCCGCTGCAAGCGTGCGCTTGCGGCAGCCCATTGATGCGCTACGGTCGGCGCATGAAAATCCCTCTTGTGTGTCTGATGCTGTTGTCGTGCGCATCGTGGTCCGCGGGTTGCGCTGCCGGTGAAGGTGAAGGCGAAGGTGAAGGCGAAGGTGAAGGTGAAGGTGAAGGCGAGGGTGAAGGTGAAGGTGAAGGTGAAGGTGAAGGTGAAGGCGAGCCGGGCGATGCGCATACGCTGTGCGTCATCCAAAACCGTGGCATCGCAGCTGGGATCGTCAGCATTTCAACATTGTTTTCACTGCCGCTACGTTGCGTCGCCGACGACTTGGTGGTCCCGCTCACCGCAGCACAGCTGAGCGACATCGAAAACGGTTGCACCACCACGTCACCTGCGCAGGCCTACTTTCAAGCTGCCATCGACAGCGGCAATGTGACGTTTCAGATGGATCAGATCGTTGGATGCGCTGCCATCGAAAACGCCAACGCCGCCGCAGTGTTGCCGCCAGACTGCGTCAACATGACGGTTGGGCACGTGCAAGAAAACGGCCCGTGCGTCGACCATTGGGATTGCGCCAACGCGCTGCGCTGTGAAGCGCCAGATTTGTTGGACCCCGCCAAAGCGTGCTTAACCCCTGCGGGCGTCAGTGACGAATGCGGCGGCGCGCGCAGCTGCGGCGCAAATTTGCAGTGCGTCGACTTCACGTGCGTGGCACCCGCGGGCGCCGGCGAGTCGTGCAGCAACCGGGGGTGTGTACAGACGTTGTTTTGCAACACGCAAACGGTCTGCCAACAAGACGTCGCCCCCGGTACCACATGCGCGGCCGACGTCGACTGCGGCGACCTCGTGTGCATCAACGCGCAGTGCCGCGCACCGGTCGAGCCTGTCGCCGACGGTGAGCTGTGCACCGATGCGTCGGACTGCGCGGAGAGTTGCTCGGTGTGCCGTTCCTCCGGCAACGGCGGCTTGCTGTGTTTGGACCGTGCAGGCGCTGGGGCAAGCTGTTTGAGCGACGACAGCTGCGGGCACGGTTTCGTGTGCAGCAACGGTTTGTGCGCGGTGGGTGCGGCCGTCGGCGAGATCTGCGCCGACGACGACAGCTGTCGCGACGGCTTGGCGTGCGTGCAGACGTGCACGCAAAAACCCGCGCTCGGCGCCTCCTGCGTCGCTGACGGCGCGCCGT
>JAYTVG010001097.1:0-2864 GCA_043744135.1 Deltaproteobacteria bacterium
GCAGCAACAGCGCGCTGCCATACGCATCGTGCAGCGCCTGAAACAGCACACGCGCGCGCGCCGCACGTGGCTCAACCGCGAGCCCTGAAAAAAACGTGATGCGCTCGATAGCACTGGTGTCAGACGGGTCGAGCATCGCGACGATCAGGCGCGCGCGGTCGATGCGCAGCGGCACCACGCGATGTTTGTCCGCGAGCTGGCGGGACACGGCGCCGAGGACCGCGGGGGGCGGTTTTCCCGCCAATAAGTCGAGCGTCGCGTCGACCGCGCCCATTGAAGACCACAAGCGCACGAGCACTGTGTCCAGCAGCGAACCCGAGCGGTAAATGCGCTCGGCGAGCGGTGCTGGGTGGTAGGCGCGCCAAGCAAGTAACGCCGTAATGTGCCCGCGCGACAGCAGCTGTTGCTCAACTAGGGCGTGCTGCAACACCGACACAGCGTTCACGTGCACCCCATCTTTCACGTTGGTAACATGCAACGCACAGCCACACGACTCCCTTGGCGAAATGGCGCTAGCACGTCAACGTAGCGAATGCTTCCGCTTGTCAGCGCTATCGACCCCGAACTGCTGTCACGCGCCCGCGCCTTCGTGCCGGCGCGCGCAGTGACGCCACGCCGCGTGGTGGTGGCGATGTCGGGAGGCGTCGACTCAAGCGTCGCTGCGTGGTTGCTGAAGGCCGCGGGCCACGATGTCGTCGGCGTGGGGTTGCGCTTGGCGCCGGAAACGCCCGGCGCGCGCGGCGGCGAAGGCCGTTGCTGCAGCGTCGACGATCTCACCGACGCGCGCCGCGTGGCGCAGGACCTCGGCATGCCGTTTTTTGCCATCGACGCACGCGAGCGCTTTAAAGCAGCCGTGCTCGATCCGTTTGTCGCCGATGTGCGCGCAGGCCTCACGCCCATCCCGTGCTTGGCTTGTAACCACGACGTCAAAGTGGGGGATCTGCAAAAGACAGCGCGCACGCTAGGCGGCTCCCTCGCCACGGGCCACTACGTAAAAAAGCTGCGCCGCGGTGACGGCTGGGCGCTGGCGCGTCCTGACGATCGCAGCCGCGACCAAACGTACTACCTGTACGGCACGCCCTACCACGACATCGCCGAGCTTGAGTTCCCCCTCGGTGAGCTCGACAAACCCTTTGTGCGCGCCTTGGCGCTCGCGCATGGCATGCGTGTGCACAGCAAACCCGACAGCCAAGAGATTTGCTTCGTCCCGCACGGCGACGTCGGTGACGTCGTTGAACAACATGCGGGACCAGGTGCCCCGGGGCAACTGGTCCACATCGGTGGGGCGAAGCTGCGCGCGCACGATGGCGTGCATCGCTTTACCGTGGGTCAACGTCGCGGCACGGGCGTGTCGTCCACCCAACACGTCGGCGAGGGCCAGCGGCTATTCGTGGTTGACGTTGACGGCAGCTCAGGAAACGTCGTCATGGGTCCAAAGGAAGCGCTCGACGTGACCCGGGTGCGCGCACGCCCGCTGCGCACGGCACAACCGTTGTCGACGTGGCCAAGCACCGTGCGCGTGCAGGTTCGCGCCCGCCACGCACCGCAAGACGCCACGTGGCGCATGGTTGGCGACGGCAGCTCAGCGGAGCTCGAGGTCACCTTCGCCGAGCCGGTCTCGGCCGTGGCGCTGGGGCAAGCTCTCGTGTGCTACGACGGCGACGTGCTGCTCGGTGGTGGCATTTTGATCGAGCGCGTCGATGGTGCTTTTGCGCGTCGGCAACTGTCGACAGCGAACGCTACGGACCAAGCGCAGCCACCGCTTGGTTGACGCCAGACGCGTGCACGGCGTCGAGGCGCTGTTGTAGACTTTCGACGACGGCGTCCATCGCCGCCATGCGACCGTTGTGGCGCGCTTTGGTGCCGACGCGAATCCACCCGGGCGCGCTTGGGTCCGCGTTGTCGATGGCGTCGGCGAAACGGCGAAACCGCACCATCGCGTCATGCCCCTCGTGAAAGCTCTTAAGGTCGTTATAGCCCGGTCCGACGCTCGCCTCGGCCAGCTGCGCGCGCTCTTGAGGGCTGAGCGCGTGGCGAAACCGCTCGAGCACATCGCGGGCCACGAGCGCGCGGGCTTGACGCTTGCCGAACGTCAACATCGGCCGGCGCAGCATTTTTTTTGCGTCACCGGGCGCGTCGGCATCTTTGGTGGTGGGGTCAAACAACAAGTTGACGACCAGCACGCCGTCGTCACGCATGCGTTTGTGCCAAGCAGCGACGTCGACCGCCATCGCCTGCATCTGCGCGTCAGAAATAGTCGTGGTGTAGCCGTAGTCGCCCAGGTACGTGCGGTCCGAAAAGAACACCTGCCCCCGCGTGGGCGTGTGCTTTTGGTAGCGCGCCAACCAATGCTGCGAACGCTCCTCGGCGGTGGGCGCGCGAAAACTTCGCCAGTCGCCGACGTAGCCCAGGTCGGTCGCCATTTTTTTGATGCGCATGCCGTTTGAGGTTTTGGAAGCTGCGTCAATGCCGTCGCCACCGATCATGATGCCGCACGGCGCGTGGCCAAGGGCTTGCAACTCGCTGAGCAAGGCGCGCGCCTGCGCGGTCTTGCGCGTGATCTCGAGGATGTTTTCGCGCTTGCCGGGCACGTCGCTTATCTTTCTGCCCAAGCTGAGCAGCCGGCGCACACCCTCAACGTCGGTGGGCCGGCGCGACGCTGCCATCGTGGTGTGCAGCTCGGCCGTGTAACGCTGCACCGTTTTGTCGAAGCCGTTTTGAAAGACGCGCCATTGCTTGCGCGAAAAGCACAGCGCACCGACGTGGGTGGTGGCAGTCTCCTCGCGCACAACACCGTTGTCGTTGACCTCAAGCACCGCCCGAAACGACGCGACCGCCGCTAAGGTCATCGGTTCAAAACGGAT
>JAYTVG010001098.1:0-9612 GCA_043744135.1 Deltaproteobacteria bacterium
CAGTGCGCGGAGCTGGCGGATTTGTACAACGCCCACGAGTCGTGCAAGGCCGGCCTGGAGTGCAAAGACTTTGCGAAGGCTGAGGCGGCGTTGGACGCGGCGACCGACTGCAAAGAAAGCGGCAAGGCACTCAAAGACGCCATCAAAAACGATGCCCTGAAGTGCAACGCCATCACCGAATAGTGGTGCTGGCTGGTGTGCGTCGGTGCGCCGACGCCACTGCTGTCACGCGGGGGCTCTTTCGAGCTCCCGTCGCGCGGGCCATGCGCGGCTAAAACGGGTTGTTGACAACGACGTAGACGCCAGGCGTGAAGTTTTCCTGTGGCGACGCCGCGACGTCAAACCGGATGACGAAGTTGTCGTTCCAGCTCAAACGTAGCCCCGCACCGACGCCAAAGTTGATGGGGAGGGGGCCGGGGCGCGCGAGCTCGCGGCCCACCACGCCGGAGTCGGCGAGTGCGACCGCGGTGAAGCCGAAACGCTGCGCGAACACTTCGGTTTCAAAAAATCGCCAGCGCAATTCGGTTTGGTTCATGAGCCGGAGTTTGCCGATGTAACGCTGGGTGCGGATGCCGCGGCCCATGTCGACGCCGCCAAACGCGTAGTAGTCGACCGTGCCACCCATACGGACCAGCTCTTGAATCGGCGGGTCGCCCAGCACTGCGTCGGCTGCGAAGCGCGACGCCAGCACCAGGCTCTTACTGTTGTTGAGCGAAGCGTAACCGCGCGCGGTGATGTTGGCGCCCAGCCAATCCCAGCTGCTGCCGATGAGCTTGCTGGACGCGCGTCCTGAGGCTTCCACGAACACGCCGCGCGTCGGCGCTGGTTCGTTGTCGCGCGTGTCGACGATGATGCCGGCTTGCACCACGCTAGAAAAACCCGGTTCGCCCGCCGGGTGATCGCGCGCGTATAAGCTGTTGGGGTAAGGGTACAAGTCGGGCGAGCCGTCCTTGTCGTCGTCAAACCAGTGGCCGGGAATGAAATACAAGCCACGATAGCCGACCAGCGCCTGCACGCGCAGCGGCTCGGGCCCGGCGCCGCGGTCAAAAAGGCTGTAGCGCAAGTTGAGCACGCCGTAAGGCGTGATGAAGCGTCGCTGGTAGTAGTTGCGCGCGAACGTGTCGAGCACAGCACCGCGAAGCCCAAGCGCCCGGCCGCGCGCGCGCGCCGCGTCCAGATCGCACGTGACGTCGCCACCCAAGCCGCAATAGTTTTGCGACAACGACTGCAAATAGCCGATCCGCATGTTGAGCCTCAGCGGCAAACCAAACGCGCGCAACCAGTCAACCTGCACGTTGTGGTCTTGCACGAGCTTGCTGGTCAAAAACAGCTGCAGCGTCACCGCGAGGCGATAGGGCCGCGTTTCGCCGTCGTACCAATACAGGGTGCCGATGAGTCCAAAACCGATGCCGTTGTCGGAGTCGAAGTTCAGCGCGGGCACACCGCCAAAACCAAATCCTGAAGGCAACGCTGGCGACGTCGTGGGCGCCGCGGTGGCCGTTTTTTGCAGCGCGTTGTCGGTGCGAGCGTCTGGGTCGGCGCCTGGCACGGTACCGTCGAGCACCGGGGGCGTCGTCGCTGCTGGCGTGGGTGGGTCTGTGATCACAGCGGGCACCGGCACCATCGCCGCTTCGGCCGCGTCCGCGTCGACCGTCGGCGACGGCGTCGACAAGGGTTGCGCTGGGCCCGCGTCAAGCGCTCGCGGCGCGCTGCCATCGACTGCCGGCTCGGTGTCCGTGGCGCGCGGTTGCATCGGGTTTTGCACCGGATCGACGTCGACCACGCCCGCGTCGGGTGCCGCAGCGGCGATGCTCACTGCGCGCCCCGCGGCCAGCGCCACGGTTGCGACCCCGCACAAAAAAGCCATCGGTGCAAATCTACGCAGCGCCATGCGCGCATCCTGGCGTGAAAGCGTCCAGTGGCATACGCCCGATCGTTTCGCCTGCGCTGCGGCGTCGCCCTTCTTGGTTCGCGTGGGATCTGCTATGAAGAAACTCACCTCCGCCAGCATGCCGACAGTGGCGTGCCTGTGCATGGTGAAAAGGACGGCGTCGTGGCTCAAGCCTACAAGCGCAGACTGATTCCGATCGTCGATCCGCACTTTCAGTTCAAATACACCGGCATCGTGCTGTTGGTGGCGGCGTCGATCGCGGTGGTCCTCGGGTATTTCTTGCGGATGAGTTACCTGGAGATGAACGAGGTGGTGGACCTGGCGTCACTGTCGCCGGAGGTCAACGACAAGCTCAACACCGACGACACCACGCGTGTCTTCAAGCTGACGATCGCGGTTTTGGGGGCGAGCGTGGTCGTGTTTGGCGTGCTCGGGTTGCTCATCACCCATCGCGTGGTCGGACCGATCTTCGTGCTGCAGCGACACCTCACGACGCTGGCTGGGGGGACTTACCCAGTGACGCGCCCGCTGCGCCAAAGCGACGAGTTCCGCGGCGTGTTTGAGGTCTTTCGCAGCGTCGTCAGCACGCTCAAAAAGCGCGATGAAGATGAGACCACCACCCTGAGCGCCATCATCGCGGCGGGCGAAGCAAACGGGCTGCCAGCGGAGCATGTGCAAGCGCTCAAGACCCTGGTCGACGAACGCAAGAAGCGCGTGGCACTGTCCTAGCTGTGCAATTTAGCGCAGACGTAAAAACGATGCGCTGAACCCATGAAGGCCTGACGTTGCAACACGTGCGCGATGCCCGCTATCGTTGCGCGCCCAAGGTGGATCATGCTCCGCCATTTGCCTGTCGAGGTCGGTGACGTTTCAGCAGTTCCCTCCCAGCCGCGGTGACCTGGCGTTTTTTGCCGACTTCGTCGTGCTGCGCACGCTGGCATCGTACGGCGGAGCGGAGGTGTGGGCGGCGCGCCGCGTTCACGACCTCGCGCTGTCGCCGGTTGTGCACCTCGGCTTGCTGGGCACCGACGCGCGCACCCAAGCTCGCGCCGTCGCGATTGCGCAGGCGTGTGCCGCGCTCAAACACGCAGACGTCCTGCGCGTCACCGACGTATGCATTTTCGACGGCGCCACCTACGCCGTCGCGGAGGCCTGCGATGCGCTCGACTTGGCGACCGCGATTGAAGATGCACGGCAACGTGGACTTGGTTGTCCGGCGCCGTTTGCGCTTGCAGTCGGCGTGCAGCTTGCGCAGCTGGTGCTTGAGTTGCACGAGCTCGGCGACGTCTGGGCGCAACATGATGCGGGCCTTGCAGGGCTGTTTCCGTCGGGAGCGCGCCTAGACGGCATCGCGGTGACGCCGCAGGGTCGGGTTGTGCTGCGCGCCCTCGCGGGCACCGGCAGCGACCAGCCCACCGTGTTTCGTGCGCCGGAGCTCGCGCACAGCCGCCCGACGGTAGCGTGCGACGTCTACGCCATCATGCAGGTGGTGCGCGCCTTGCTCGGCGGCGGCGCGGACCTGTCGTCGCAGGTGCGCTTTCCTCAGCTGGCGGAGGCATTGCCCACGTTGGTGGTGGGTTGCCTCGCCGACAACCCCGAGGACCGCCCGCGCCTCGACGCCGTCTTACTGCAGCTCAAAGCTGCGCTGGCCGCAAACGCGCCGGGGCGATCGGCCTCGGCGGTGCTGCACGGCCATTTGAGCGGCGGCTACCGCGTGTTGACGTCGTTTGCGGCGGTGCCGGAGCCAGACGCTGCCGCCCTCGCACCTCTGCGCCAGCGCCTGCGGCAGACGCTCGCGATGGTCCGCACGGTCTACCCGACGCGTGCGCCGGCCCACGTGACGCTGGCGGACGCCAAGGCCACCGTCAAACTGCCCCCGATCAGCGACGACAGCGACGCGGTCGGTCGCGTCTTCACCGATGACGAAGGCACGCTCAAGGGCGATCGCGGCTTAGGCTCAACCTTCGAAGCAGCGGTGCGCGCGCCCGTCGCGGTGGTGTATGACGACGACGAAGCGCCGACGGAGCAACACGCATTAGCGCCCCCACAGCCGCCGACCGCGCAGCAGTCGGCGGTTGACAGCACGGCGGTCTGCGGTGTCGAGGTGGTCGAGTTGAGCGGCTTTGGTGAGCCACCGACTCTCGGTCCGCGCACCCCAGCACTCATTACCTTGCGCGACGATGATGACGACGACGACGATGGCGCCTAGGCCCGTCACTCTTTGACGGCGAGCTTCACGCGCTGAGAAAACTGCGCGACTGTGACGATCACGTCGCATTCGCCCTCGGTGAGCGGCGTCAAAAAGCCTTCGTCACTTACTTCTACGCAATAGTCCGTGGCGCGGTACAGCAACTTCGGGTTGGCGATGACCACGCCTTTGTCATCTTTGACGACGACGCTGAGTTGATGGCCTTTTTTGTTGAGCTTGAGGGGGCGGGGGATATCGGCTTTGACCTCAAGGCCACCCACAACGCTTGCGAGCACCTCTGCCGTCGCGGTCACGCCTAACACGGTGGCCGTCAGCGTCGCCCGACCGCTGCCGGTGCATTCGATGTGGCCGGCGTCGTTGACGGTCGCGACGGTGGTGTCGGAGGATGAAAACGTCGACACGACGGGGCTGGTGTAGGGCTTGGGGCCGACGAAGGCGGTGACCTTGGCGTCGTCGCTTTCGCCTTTGCGCTCGAAACGAAACGGCCCGGTGGGGTTCCACTGCAGGCGGTCCGGCGTGCGCTCGGTGCACGACGCCAACAGCACGCTGACCACGACAAAAAGAGCCAAAGACGTGCGCATGAAGATGTCGGGCCTCGCTGGCGTTGCATAGCAAAAGCCCCCTTGAACACAAACCCTTAGCTGGTACCGAGACGCATGAAGATCCACAGCTTGATGGCACCGACCGTGACGGGTGAACGACGCGGCGCAACCTCGTGCACGGCGCGCGCGCTGAGCACAACGTCGCTCATGTTGTTGGCGCTTGGCGTCGTCGGTGCGCTGACGACGACCCCGGCGGCGCACGCTGAAGCCTGGAGTGCGCAGGCGCTGTACACGCAAGACGGCGTGGAAATCGGCGTCGATGCCCGTGTATTCGCGCTGTACTCGATGCTCAACGCGCTCGGCTTTGACGGCGACGAAAGCGTCGGGCCCGCGCCGCTGTACCGGCCGCAATATTCTCCCGCGCGCGCCAAAATGCGCGGCAACCTCGGCCGCCGTGGTCAGGCCATGACGGCAATGGACGCGGTGGTGCAAAAAAATCCACTGCCGGCACGCGCCTACCTCGACGCTGTGCTGGAGCTAGGCCCGCCACCGAACTTTGACGCGAAAGGCGCGTCGCCGCTGGCGGTCGCGCTCGCAGCCCCGCTCGCCGATTGGTACAACGACGAGGGTGGCGCGGCGGCGTTGCGCGCGGTGGCTGACGAGGCGAAAGTGACGCAAAAGCGCTTGCTGCCGGCACTCGACGCAGCCATCACGTCCACCACCAAATTAGTGCGGTTGGGCGACGCGCAAGACCAGCTGCTCGACGACTCCGGGGCGCTTGGGCGCGTCATCGTGGTCGTCAACGACCTCGACCGCCACAACACCCTTCAGCGCGTCAGCCACGGCGAGCTCACCTATATCGTGACTGGCCCGATCGACGCTGCGCACGATGACGCGGTCATCAACGCCGCCACCGTCGTGTACGGGCGCACGCTGGTGCGGCGCGAGGCGAATAAGGTGGGCGCTGGCACGCTTGCGGACGTGCGCAGTAAGCTCGACGACAACGCCAAAGCCGCGCTGCCCGACGACAAAGCCAGCGCTGCCGAGTTGCTCGCGTGTGCGTTCGCAAAAAAGGTGCGCGGCCCCAAAGCGCTCTGCGAGCAATCGCCGTTACTCGGACAGCCCGCCGCGGATGAGGCGCTCGCCGCGATGGCAGCGCGCGTCGATGGCTTCGCCGGTGCGTCGGCGGTGTTGTCGGTGGCGATGGCGGATTTGTTGGCGCCGCTGGCCGCCCCCCCTGCGCCGCCGCCCGTCGACGAAAAGAAGGGCAAAGGCAAAAAGGGCAAGGGCGGATGAGCGTGGTGTTCACTGAAGCGCTCACGTTTGACGACGTGTCGCTGGTGCCCGCGCACAGCGAGGTGTTGCCGTCGCAGGTGGACACCGTGACGCAACTCGGCCGCGGCGTCGCGCTGTCGGTGCCATTTTTGTCCGCGGCCATGGACACTGTCACCGAGAGTGAAACCGCGATCGCGATGGCGCAAAGCGGCGGCCTCGGCGTCGTGCACAAAAACCTCACGCCTGAGCAGCAGGCGTTGATGGTGCGACGTGTCAAAAAATACGAAGCGGGCGTGGTGCAAGACCCGTTTACGCTCACCGACACAGCGCGCGCCAAGGACGCGTTCGCGCTGATGCAGCGTCACGGCGTGTCGGGCTTTCCGATCGTAGACGCCGAGCAGCGCGTGGTGGGCATCGTCACGCGCCGCGATCTGCGCGCCGCCAAAGACGACACCGCCGTCACCGACGTCATGACGCGTGAGCTGGTCTGCGCGACCGAAGGCATGTCCAAAGACGACAGCTTGGCGCTGATGTACCGCCACCGCATTGAAAAGCTCGTGGTGGTGGATGCGCAGCGGCGCTTGCGCGGCCTCATCACCGTCAAGGATTTGCAAAAGGTCAAAGAGTTCCCGCACGCTGCGCGTGACAGTGCGGGTCGCTTGTTGTGCGCGGCGGCGGTCGGGCCTGGCGCCGATCTCGAGGGCCGATCGCACGCGCTTGTGGATGCGGGTGTCGACGTGCTCGTCATGGACACCGCGCACGGCCATTCGCGCGGCGTGCTGGATGGTCTCGCGTCACTGCGCCGGTGGTTTAAAGACATCTGCTTGGTGGGCGGCAACATCGCGACCGCCGAGGCCGCGCAAGCGCTGGTGCGTGCCGGCGCGGATTGCGTGAAGGTGGGCATCGGCCCGGGCTCGATTTGCACCACGCGCATCGTCGCGGGTGTCGGCGTGCCGCAGTTGACCGCGGTGATGCAGGCAAGTGCCGCCGCGCGCGCTTTAGGTGCCACCACCGTCGCGGACGGCGGCATCAAGTACTCGGGCGATTGCGTCAAAGCGTTGGCGGCGGGTGCCGATGCAGTGATGGTCGGTTCGCTGTTTGCGGGCACGCAAGAGGCGCCGGGCGAGGTTGTGTTGTTTCAAGGGCGCTCGTTTAAGGTCTACCGCGGCATGGGGAGCCAAGGGGCGATGGAGCAGGGCAGCAAGGATCGCTACGGCCAATCCGACGTCAAAGACGACAAAAAGCTCGTCCCCGAAGGCATCGAGGGACGCGTGCCCTACCGAGGCTCGCTGAGCGCCCAGTTGCACCAGCTGGTGGGCGGCGTGCGCTCCGGCATGGGCTATTTGGGCGCCACCACGCTCGCGGAGCTGCGCCATCGAGCGCAGTTTGTTCGCGTCAGCGCGATGGGGCTGCGTGAAGCCCACGTTCACGATGTCATCATCACCAAAGAAGCGTCGAACTACCGCGTCGATCCCTAGCGTTTCGCCCCGCGCTTGCAGCCGCGGACCGCAAGCGCTACCCATTGACATGAAAGTCAAGCCGCGCGCGCAGGAGCTGCCATGAGCCACGACACCTCAAACACCGCCGTGATCGTCGACGCCGTTCGCACCGCGCGCGGCAAAAAAAAGGGCGGTGCGTTTAACGACGTGCACCCGCAAGAGCTGCTGGCGTTTGCGCTGCGCGGCGCTGTGGACCGGCTCAAACTTGATCCCGCGCTCGTCGACGACGTGGTGATGGGGTGCGTGACCCAAATCGGCGAGCAGGGGCTCAACATCGCGCGTGGCGCCGCATTGGCAGCGGGCTTTGGCGTGTCGGTGCCAGGCGTCACGCTCAACCGCTTTTGTGGCTCGGGCCAACAAGCTGTGCACTTCGCTGCGCAGGCGGTCATGTCGGGCGCGATGGACGTTGTGTTGGCGGGCGGCATCGAGAGTATGTCGCGGGTCGCCATGGGCAGCGACGCCGCCGGCGCGAGCGAACGCAACACCGAGGGCCCAAACAGCCCAGCGCTGCTCGCTCACTTCCCGGGGTTGGTACCGCAGGGCCTGTCGGCCGAGATGGTGGCAGAAAAATACGGCATCACGCGCGTGCAGTGCGACGCGTTTGCTGTGCAAAGCCAACGCTTCGCCGCAGTCGCCATTGAACAACGTCGCTTCAAAAACGAGATCTTGGACTTCACGAGCAAAAACGGCGGCGTGTTTAACCTCGATGAACATGCGCGTCCCGGCACCACAGCGGACACACTCGCCGGGTTGCCGCCTGCGTTTAAGCCCGATGGCGTCGTGACCGCGGGCAACGCCTCCGGTATCGTCGACGGCGCCAGCGTCGTCACCATCATGTCGCAGCAGCGCGCGCGTGCACTCGGGCTCAAGCCCCGCGCGCGGATCCGTAGTATGGCAGTGGTCGGGAGCGAGCCAACGATCATGCTGACCGGGCCGATGCCGGCGACGCAAAAGGCGCTTAAGACCGCCAAACTCACGGCGGCGGACATCGACTTGTACGAGGTCAACGAGGCCTTTTCGTCGGTGCCGCTGGCGTTCATGCAAGAGCTCGCGATCCCGCGCGACAAGGTCAACGTCAACGGCGGCGCTATCGCGCTTGGCCACCCGCTTGGCGCCACCGGGGGCATGCTGTTTTGCACGCTGCTCAATGAACTCGAGCGCACCGACAAGGCGCTTGGCGTCGTCACCATGTGCATCGGCTACGGCATGGGCACCGCAACCGTCATCGAGCGCATGTGAGCGCACGTTTTGCTATGCTGCCGTCCATGTGGCGTGTGGCGGTTGCGGCGGTGTTGTGTGCGGGTGTGGCGCGGGGGGCTGAGGCACCCACGTATTTGGATCGTGTGCAGGCGCGCGCCGCATGTGCCGCTGGCGATCACGCGCTCAGCAACCACCTGCTGCCGTCATCCACCGTCAGCCAACCAAACGCGCACGCGATCGCGGCTGCGCTGGTCGCGCGTGGTGATGCGGCCCTGTTGAAGCGCCCCACCGACGCGGTCGGTGCCACGGCGCTGTTCGCGCGTGCCTTCGCAGCGGATGCGAGCGCGACCGCCGCGTTGTGGGGGTTGTCGCGAGCCGCCGACGCCAGCGGCGACCGTGCGCTCGGCTTGCGCCACGCCCTCAGCGTGGTGCACCGCGGCGACGCTGGGACCGCCATCACGGACGCCGCGCGGTGGCGCGTGGAGCTAGCGCCATGACGCGTTTGGACGAACTCAAAACCATCGCGACACGTTCAAAAAAGCCGCTGCCCTGGTACGGGCTGGCGATGGAGTACCGCAGCACGGGGGCGCACGCGCTGGCTATCGAGACGTTCAAACACGTGCACACCCTCGACCCCGCGTACGTCGCCGCGTATTTCATGTGCGCACAGTTGCTCGCGGAGCAAAACGACCACCCCGCCGCTCGAGGCGAGTTGCTGCGGGGTTTGGCCGCGGCCGATGCCGGCGGGGACCACCACGCCAGCGGCGAGATGCGGGCGCTGCTCGACACGCTGGACGAGGCAAGCTGATGCGACGCGCGCGCACACTGTCAGTCGCGACGTGCGTAGCGCTTTGGGCGGCCGCGTGCAGCTCACCGTGCCGTGTCATTGACAGCCGTAAAATCGGCGTGGCCTGCCCGCGTCTGGACGCCGAAATCCACCTCGACAACGCCGCCGTGTACGGCAGTTTTTTATCGGATCAATGTCTACCGGCGCCG
>JAYTVG010001099.1:0-2858 GCA_043744135.1 Deltaproteobacteria bacterium
TCGACAGCGAGGACCACCCGTTCGTGCAAACGGAACTGCTGATGCCGGTGTTGGCGCTCGTGCGCGTCAAAGACGTCGACGCCGGCATTGCCGCCGCGGTGCGCAGCGAACACGGCTTTGGCCACACCGCCGCGATGTACTCCACCAACATCGACGCATTGCACAACATGGCGCGCGCGATGGACGTGAGCATCTTTGTGAAAAACGCGCCCACCACCGCGGGTTTGGGGCTGGGTGGCGAGGGCTACACCAGCTTCACGATCGCATCACCCACCGGCGAGGGCCTCACGACCGCCGTCAGCTTTTCGCGCGAGCGCCGCTGCACGTTGAAGGACCATTTCCGCATCGTTTGAAGGGATGTCGTCACCTTGCAGATGAGCGTGAAGCTGTGCGACGGCGCGATGAAGGACGTTGATGCACCCTTGGCATGACCTCAGCGCAGGCAGCGGCGCCCCCCGCACCGTCGACGTGTTTGTCGAGGTCGGCCGCGGTGGGCGCATCAAGTACGAGATCGATCGCGAGTCGGGCTTGTTGCGTGCGTCGCGTGTGTTGCACGGCGCCATCCACTACCCCGCCAACTACGGATTCATCCCGCAGACCCTTGACGACGACGGTGACGCCCTCGACGTGCTCGTGCTGTCGCAAGAAGACGTACAGCCCGCGGCCCTGGTGAGCGCGCGCGTGATTGGCGTGATGCCAATGATCGACCAAGGGAGCGCGGACGACAAGATCATCAGCGTGATGGTGGGTGACCCGATGTTTGAAGGTGTCCGCAGCCTCGACGATCTCGCGCCCTTTCGCATGCACGAGGTGATGCGCTTTTTCGGCGACTACCGCGCGCTTGAGGAAAAAGACGTGCGCGCGGCGGCTCCGCTTGGACTCGATGACGCGGTGGCATCGGTGGAGCGCGCGCTGCGCGCCTATCAAGAGCAACTCGGCGCGCGTGCGCGAGCGCGTCAATGACCTTGGTCGCGCCGCTTTCTGCGCTGTGCGTCGTGGAGGCGTCATCGATCGCGCGCGGCTTCGTAGCACTCGACGCCGTCGCCAAAAAAGTCGCCGTCACCGTGAAGCTGGCGCGGCCGATGTCGCCGGGGAAATTTGTGTTGATGTTCGGTGGCGACGTCGAATCGACGCACGAGGGCCACGCAATCGCCGTGGAGACGGTCGGCAGCGGCCTGCTCGACGCGTTGCTGCTGCCTGGCGTGCACGCGGGCTTGCTGCCCGCCATGGATCACGCGTTGGTATCGCGCAGCGGTGAAGCGATCGGCATCGTCGAGATGCTCACGGTCTGCGCCGCAGTCGGTGCCGCCGACGCTGCGCTTAAGGCGGTCGACGTTGATGTGGTGCGCATGCAACTGGCTGTCGGCGTTGGTGGGAAAGCCTGGTTCACCATCGCAGGCGCCCTTGGCGACGTGCAAGCTGCGCTCGATGCCGTACGCGACCACAGCGATGCTGCCCGTACGGTGGCCTTAGAATGCATCGCGCAACCGCACGCCGAAGTGCGCGGATTTTTAAGCTGATGAGCGCGTCAGGTTCACCAGGGGATCCGCGGCGTTGCAAGTCGCCATCCCGCGCGGCAAGAACGCGCCATGCACTGTCATCGACGTTTCACTTTCACCGCTGCAGGTAAAATGGCTCCCGCGTGCGCCGCCGTTGTTATCGCGTGTGCACTGGCATCGTCGTGCGCACCGACGTGCGCGACCGACGCAGACTGTGGCGACGGCGCGTTTTGCCACCAGCGCAAAGATGCCGCGACTCAGTGTGCCGGCTCATGCGGCACGGGTGCCTACGTTTGTGAAGACGGCACGTTTTGCAGCGACGACTCCTGCGTGGTCGGGGAAGGTGAGGGTGAGGGCGAAGGGGAAGGTGAGGGCGAGGGCGAGGCGCTGACGAGCTATCAAGGCCTGGTCGCGACGCCCGCCAACATCAACCTCGGCGACACCGTGACGCTGACGTGGCAAACCTTCGGTGCCGTCGGTGCTTGCGTGGTGACCCGCGGCGACGGGGCCGTGCAGATCCCCGACGACGACGGCGACCACAGCGTGACCGACGCGCCGTTTGCCGACACGCAATACACGGTCGCGTGTGTTGGCGCTGTCGCCGGCGGCGGCACACGCGTGGATGTGACCGTTGCTCAACTGGCGATAAGCCTTGTCAACGACACCGACCGCACCGTCGCTGTCGGCCAGGAGCTGGCGTTTGCTGTCAGCCTTGGGCAACACGCGGCCACGCCGTGCACCGTCAACGGTGTCGCATTGGACGCGCAGTTCGCGGTCACGCTGGTCGCAGGCAACGCCGATGCTGTGTACACCGCGCAGTGCGCTCGCGACGTCGGTGGCGTCGTCACCGCCAGCGTCCCGGTGAACGTGCTGATCCGCGGCGCCACCACACCAACAGCGCTCGTTGATGTTGGCGCGGCAGTGCAAATCAACGTCGACGCACCCACCGCGACGTCGTGCACCATCAACGGCGCGCCGCAACACGACGCCGTGACAGTCGGTGCCACCCCAGACGCACGCACCGTCTTTGACGTGCACTGCGTGGGACCGACAGGTGAGGCATCGCTCGCCTACCCGGTGTACGCGCGCGTCGCCGTCACCGCGTTAACGATCGACGCTGACGGGGTGTTGTTGGTCGCGACCACAGGCGATTGCGGCGACGGTGACGAGCGCTTCACCAGTCCCCGCGATGTCGGTACGCACTTGGTCACGCTTGCGTGCACGGGCGCGGCCCTGCCCGACGGCACGCTTAACGAAGTCCACCTCACCCACCGGGTGTTGTGGGATGACGTCACTGACGCCGCGTTGCTCAACACCACCGACGCGGATTGGCTCGCGGGGGATGTCGCCATCTCGAGC
>JAYTVG010001100.1:0-2857 GCA_043744135.1 Deltaproteobacteria bacterium
AGTTTTAAGACCATCACGGTGGACGGGCGCACCGACGACACATTTTACCTCGTCGATGACCACCAACGTGTGCAGGTGCATACGCCAATCCCGCTGGAACTCACGCTGCTGGGCATCGATGGCCTGCTGCAATACCAACTGGTCCACGAACGCCAAAATCAGCTGCGGTTGTTGATGGTGGTTGACGCGCACGCCGACGCAGGTCGGGTGTTTGGCGCCGTCGACGCGCGCGTACTCGGCTATTTGGTGGAGCATGGACTGGTGCAAGCCGTGTCGTTTACAATCGAGCAGGTGGCTGCGATTGCTCGGCACGCGCGCAGCAAAAAGCTACGGCAGATCACCAGCCTCGTCGCCAAGCCGAACGGCAACGTCATCGCAGCGGCCGCGGTGCGCGCGGCGCGCTGACGCAGCGGTCGCTTTTTCATTTGCGTTGTTGGCAGCGGTGACCGGCAGCGCTCGACCCGTCGCATCGCGCCGGTAGCAGCTGGACCCGAGCCCCCTTTCACGCTGCGTGGATCCCCGTAACGTTGTGCGATGTCAGGTCGCTTCATTGTCATTGAGGGTGCCGACGGCGTGGGCACCACCACGCAAACTGCGGCCGTCGCGCGCGCACTTTCGGCGCAGGGCCGCACCGTGCACACCACCTGCCAACCCAGCGGCGGCATCGTCGGTAAGCTGGTGCGTGGCGTGCTCAACCGCGCGGCCGACCACCCCACAGACCGGCACGCGTTGGCGCTGTTGTTCGCGGCCGACCGCCTCGATCACGTCGCGCGCGAGATTGTCCCGCAGCTCGCCGCCGGCAACGACGTCGTATGTGATCGTTATGTGCTGTCGAGCTTGGTGTACCAAACGCTCGACGCGCCAGTGCACTGGGTGCAAAGCATCAACGCGCAAGCACTATCGCCGCACATCACCGTGTTGATGACGCTGCCTCTCGATGTTGCGCTTCGGCGTTTGGCGCGGCGCACCCAGCGCGAGATCTTCGAAGACGACGCGAGCCAACGCCGCGTCCATGAAAAGTACCAAGCGTATGCGCAGCTCGTCGACGCGCACGTGGTGGATGGCAGCGCCGAGATCCCCGAAGTCACCGCGCGCATCATGAACGCGATCGCAACGGCGCGCGGCCGTTGATGAACGCCGCGCGTGGCACCCTTGCGTGCGGCGACCGCGTCTTGGAGCTTGGACGACGCACCTTCATCATGGGCATCGTCAACGTCACGCCAGACTCGTTTTCTGACGGTGGGCTGTTGCGCGACGTCGACGGCGCGGTCGGGCACGCGCTGGCGTTGCTGGACGCCGGCGCCGACATCATCGACGTTGGCGGTGAATCGACCCGACCCGGTGCTGTCGCAATCACCGCGCGGGAGGAGCAGCGTCGCGTGTTGCCGGTGCTGACCGCACTGAGTGCGCGCGGCGTGCGCAACATCTGCATCGACACCAAAAATGCCGACACCGCGCGCGCGGCGCTCGATTGCGGCGCAGCTTGGATTAACGACGTGTCAGCACTCGGTGACCCCGCGATGGCGTCGGTGGCCGCTCATGCGCAAGGCCTAGTGCTCATGCACGCTGGGCCGATGACCGACGGCGCCGCCGATGACGACGTCGCGTATGATGATGTGGTCGCCAGCGTACGGACATTTTTGCAGGAGCGCGTGACCGCAAGCGCACTCGACAAAAACCGTTTGGTGGTGGACCCGGGCATCGGCTTTGGCAAAAGCGTGCGCGACAACATCTTACTCACGCGACGACTCGACGCGTTGGCCGACGTCGGTGCGGCCGTTTTATACGGGCCATCACGCAAGCGCTTTTTGGGCGCGCTCGCGGGTGTGGCGCACGCGAGCGACCGCGATGCGGCCACACACGGCGCCATCGCATTTGCCGCGACGTGCGGCGCCGACATCGTGCGCGTCCATGATGTGAAGGGTGCTTGCGCGGTGTTGCGCGTCGTCGATGCGTTGCGCTACGTGCGTTAACGGTACACACCCCGTCAGACAAGCAACGAACGCGAGGTCGTCATGAGCTTTGCTAAACCGGGCACCGGCGAAACGGACTACGAGCGCTACATCCGCGCGCAAGAATTGCTGGCGCTGCAAAAGCCCGTCGGTCAGCTCGCCAACGACGACGAGCTGTTGTTTCAATCGATCCACCAAGCGATGGAATTGTGGCTCAAGGTGGCCGGCTACGAGCTCGTGCGGATCACGCGCTACTTCGACAGCGATGAGCTTGAACGCGGCACCGCGCACCTTCAGCGCACCAGCATGATGCTCGACTATCTCGGCGAGGGCCTACCGATTTTGGAGACCCTGGCGCAAGCCGACTATCACGAGATCCGCTTGGCGCTCGGGCGCGGTTCCGGTCAGGACAGCCCCGGCTTTTGCGCGATGTTGGAGGGACTTCCGCAGTTGTGGGTGCCGTTTGAGCGCGCGCTGTTGCGCCACGACTTGGTGTTGCTCGACATTTTTAAGCACCCGCACGCCCTCAAACATCAGCCCCTGTATCGCGCGGCCCAAGCCATGATCACGCTCGACAAAGCGTTTCAACACTTTCGTTACAAGCACCTGCAGCTGGCGCGCCGCGAGATCGGTTTGGCAGTGAAGTCGCTGAAGGGTGTGCCCGCGCGCAACCTGGAGCAGGGCGTGTTGAAGGCGAGCTTTCCGCAGTTGTGGCAGGTGGTGGAAGACCTGACGGTGGCCACAAACCCCGTGTACGGCTAGATTCACCGCCCAAGGTTAGTGAATTTGGTTGTTCACCTCCCAAGGTCAGTGAATTCAACTGTTCATCTCCCAAGGTCGATGAATTCAACTGTTCATCTCCCAAGGTCGATGAATTCAATTGCGATGAAATGATCGACCCGCCT
>JAYTVG010001101.1:0-2854 GCA_043744135.1 Deltaproteobacteria bacterium
GTGGGGCTACGCGCAGCGAGTGCAGCAACCACCACGCCGTTGTTTGCGCTTGGTGGCGTCGACCGCAAAAACTCCGGTGCGTGTCTCGACGCCGGCGCCGCGGGAGTCGCCGTGCTCGGTGCGGTGATGCAAGCGCGCGACCCACGCGACGCCGTGCGCACGCTGCGAGATGTTTTGGCTCACGCGCGCTGAGCGCAACCGCAACTACGCGCTGACGGAATTCACCGACCTTGGGAGGTGAACAATTGAATTCACCGACCTTGGGAGGTGAACATTTGAATTCATTGTTCACCTGCCAAGGTCGGTGAATTGCGCGCGGCGAAAAAACCCTCGATGACATCCACAACGCGCACGGCGGCATGGCCGTCCCACAGCGCAGGGGCGGCACGTTTGCGCACCGGTGTGTCGAGCGCGCGCAGCACGGCGGCCGTTACGACAGCGTGGTCGGTACCAGCCAACACGTTGGTGCCCTCATCCACGGTGATGGGCCGTTCCGTGTTGTTGCGCATGGTGATGCACGCGACGCCAAGCGCGGTGGTTTCCTCCTGCACGCCACCCGAGTCCGTCAACACAAACGCGGCCTTGGCCATCAGGCCAGTGAACGTCAAATACGGCAGTGGCTCGACCAGCGTGACGTGCGGCAGCGTGCGCGTGCCGAGCTTCGCGCGCGTGCGCGGGTGCACGGGAAACAACAGCGGCAAGCGCTCAGCAAGCCCACACAGCATGCGCACGGTGCCATCGAGTGCGTCGGTGTCGTCGACGTTTGAGGGCCGGTGCAGCGTCACTAACCCGTAGCCGCCCGGCTCAAATCCGTAGTTCGACCAAGGCCGTGCAGCGAGCGCCCGATCGATGTGGCGCACCAGCGAGTCGATCATGCAGTTGCCGACGAAGTGGATCTTGTGCGCTGCGATGCCCTCGTTTTTGAGGTGAACGTTGGCGGACGGCTCCGTCGTAAACAGCAAGTCGGACAACACGTCCACCACCAAGCGGTTCACCTCCTCCGGCATGGCGCGGTCAAAACTGCGCAGACCCGCTTCGACATGCGCAAGCGGGATGCACAGCTTCGCCGCCACCAGCGCCGCCGCCGTCGTGGAGTTGACGTCGCCAGCGACGATGACGAGGTCGGGGCGTGCGGCCAACCACAACTCCTCAAGCCCCACCATCACCGCGGCGGTCTGTTTCGCGTGTGAGCCCGAGCCGACGCCCAGGTGGACGTCGGGCGCGGCAATGCCGAGCTCGTCAAAAAACACCGTGCTCATGTTGGCGTCGTAGTGCTGGCCGGTGTGCACCAGCGTCGGTGTGATGCCGCGTCGGCGAAGCTCTAACAGCACTGGGCCCATCTTCATGAAGTTCGGCCGGGCACCGACCACACAGGCAACACAGAGGGGGTCACGCATGGCAGTTCGTCGATCTTGGGAGATGAATCATGAAAGTCTGCGCCCTCGCACCGCATGCCAAACAACGCGTCGATGTGTTGCCAACAGCCGTGCGCATTGCGCGACGCGCTCCGTCGAGTTGTGACAGGTCGAAGCCGTCGCGCAAGAGCCGTCCGAATGCTTGTCGCAAGCTCAGTCCGCACACAGCCACGATAGGTCGTCACTGTCGTTGACATCAACGACGACAGAGACCCCCAGCGCGGCGTGCGGCGCCACATCGACGTCGCTCGCACCGATTGGCACCAAGACATCGGTGCCGACCGCGCCAAACATGCCCACCCCGCTGACGATGTCCCAGTTGAGCTGCACGTCGGCGCGCGCGCGGATGTCTTTGGCCAACGGCGCCATCCCCGTGCCGACGTCGACCCGCAGCAGGGGCCACAGCGGGCCGACGCGCACCGAGGCGATGCCAAAGGCGCCGACTTCAGGCTCAACGCGCAAGCGCGCAGGGTTTGACAGATACATGCCAGTCGCAAGGCCCGCGAACGCCGCACCGACGCCGATGCGCCCGTCGACAACGTTGAGGGGTGCGTTTGGCAACACCGCTTGCGCAGCGGCGGCGAACACATCGTTCATCACCAACAGCGCTGGCCCGTAGCGAAACTGGATCCGGTCCGACATGGCCTGCAGCGAGGTGCGCGCATCAAACCCGCCGTTGCTCGCGTGAACGGCGACGCCCAGCTGGCCCGAGAAGGTCGGCAGCGGTGCCTTGAGATCCGACAACCCATCGTCACGATGGGCATCGCCATCGTCAGGGCTCGGCGCGTCGGCGGGCGCCGGTGCATATGAGCTTGCGTCGAGGGCGAACAACGGCCGCGCGTATGCCACGTCTTGCTGCGCCTGCAGCACGACCGCTGTCGCGTCGATGGGTGCGCTGACGAAGTCGTCGACGGCAGCGCAGGGCGCCGCCCTGAGCGCAAAACAAACCAAAGCGAACGCAACCAGGCTCACTGCTTTTCAAACACCAACAGGTGCGAAAAGCCGCGCAGCATAAAATTCGCGCGCTCAGCGTGGCGTGAGCCGGCACCTTGCTCAAGTGCTTTGCCGTGGCGAATGACCGCGGCATGCTCGAGCATCTCAAAGCCCGCGTCTTCAGCCAGCGTCGCCAACTGCAAGCCCAATGGAAAAAAACGTTTGCTCTCGCTGGTCACTTTGAGCTGGTCTGAGACAAACATCGCGAGCACACCGTGCTTTTTCAACATGCGGCGCGCCTCTTTGATGACGTCACCCATGGCTTGGCCCCACGGGTTGCCGCCCTCGGTCGTTTTTGCACTGAGCTTGCCGATGCAGCGCGGGTCGTCGCTGTAGGTGAGGTTGTCGGCGTACGGCGGATCAAAAAACACCAAGTCGACGCTGTCTTTGGGCACCGGCAACTTGCGCGCGTCGGCGTGTTCAACCTCGGCACGGGTGCGCGCGAC
>JAYTVG010001102.1:0-9563 GCA_043744135.1 Deltaproteobacteria bacterium
ACGCCGTACAAATCGGACGTCACACCGGACTTCTGCGCTTGAAAAGTGCGCCCGTCATCGACGCTGGTGAGCACTGTACCGCCAAGCCCAACGACGACGTACAGCACCCGACCAGCCAGCGCGACCGCGGTGAATCCGTACCAGTCGGCGCTCGTGCCGCTCGACAGACGCGTGACGTGGTCGTCGCTGTCGACGCGCAAGATGGCGCCACGATCGCCGACGGCGATGAGGTCCCCTTTGCCGTTGGCAGCGTCGTACAGGCGCGCGAGTCCCGAGGTGGTGTCGAGCACCTTCCACGCGCCATGGGCGTCACGCCTGCGCACGCCGCTGTCACCTGAGATGTACAAGCTGTCCTTTCGGCACATGACACCAAACACGCATCCGCGGTTGCCGCCGCAGTCTTGCACGTCAAACGTCTGTCCGCCGTCGGTGCTGCACATCAGCGTCCCGTATTCCCCGACGGCGTGCAGCGTGGCGCCATCCACCGCGAGTTGCCGCAAGCCCATGACACCTTGCGCCGCCGTTGGCTGCCACGATGAACCGCCATCCGACGTCGACACCACGTGGCCGCCGTGACCGGTGCCGCCGGTGACAAACAGCCGCGCACCCGACGACAACACATGCAAAATGAAGCCGTCCCAGACGGTCTTTGGCAGGACGCGGGACAGCGACAACGGCATGCACGACCTCACGCGAGCGAAATGCTCGCCGTCACGCTAGCAGTAACGCCATCCGCTGTTCAATCGCACACACCGCGTGCGCTTAGCCACCCAGGTTGCGGCACTCGCATAGTGACGGTTGGCAGATGGTGTTGGCGCCGCAGCCACCGCAGTCCGGCGCGCACACGCAACTGCACGTGTCGACGTCGAGCACGCGCGTCGCACCGCAGGCTTGTTGCGCGTCGCACACGCATTGGCACGCGTCGCTATCGTAGACAAAGCCCGGCGCGCACGACACGTTGGCGTCGCAGGCACAGGCGCACGCTTGCGTGTCGCAATGTTCGTTGTCGCCGCAACCGCCGCAGTCGGCGCGGCATTGCACTGCGCACATGCCGGTGTTGCAAAAGTGTTGCGCGTCGATCGTTCCCACGCCGCAGTCGGCGTCGCACTCCCATGCGCAGCGCGTTTGGTTCCAACTGAAGCCGGGTCCCGGCGCCGGTGTTGTGGGTGTCGCTGAACATTCCCATGCGCAGCTGGCAACGTTGCACTGAAAGTCAGCGCCCGGGCGCGGCGAGCCGCAGTCGGCTGGGCATTCGCACGCGCACGTCGACAAGTTGCATTCAGAAGCGCCGTCGCAACCGCCGCAATCCAGCGCGCAGAAAAACTCGCACGTCGCTGTGTTGCATTGTGCAGCCGGACCTTGTGGCACGGCGTCACCGCAGTCGGCGGGACAAACGTACGCACACGACGCGGGATCCCAGACGAAATCGGCGCGCGGTGGGTTCACGCCCACGGGCGGCGCTGCGCATGTGTACGTGCAGGTTGTTTGGTCGCAGGTGTGGTTGGGTGATGGCGCCGGGCCGCCGCAGTCGGCTGGGCATTCGCACGCGCAACTGGTGGTGTTGCACTGCTCGTTACCCGCGCAGCCGCCGCAATCGGGCAAGCACTGAAACGCGCACACGGCGGGGTTGGTGTTACAGAATTTGTTCGCGGGTGGATCTCCGCTGCCGCAACCTCCGCATTGGTATTCGCACGTCGTCAAGTTGCAGGTCGCGCTGCCGGGCACAGCGCCCGCGCAACCGGCGCACTGGTACTCACACGTGGCGCTGGGTCCTTGATCGTCGCACACGAAGCCAGGCCCTGGTGGCGGGCCGCCGCAGCCAGGCGTGCAGCTACAACTGCAACTGCCAACGTCGCATTGCTGGCCGGCCGCACATCCGCCGCAATCTGGCAAACACACCGGCGTGCACGTCGCTGCGTCGCAGGTTTCGCCGGCTTGCAAGCCGACACCGCAATCCGCCGGACATAGGCACTGTTGGTTCACGCAAATCAATGGCGCTGCGCAGTTGCACGCGGGTTCATCGACCAAGTCGGCGATCCAGTAGCGATAGCTGACGGCAATGCGCTCGCCGAGTTGGTCGAGCTTGGGGCGACAGTCGCCAAAGAATTGGATCGAGTTGGTGACACCGTCGTAGTCAAAACCATGGCTGCTAGAGCGCGGCACGTCGGTGCACCCGTTGACGCCGCACACACACTGCGCGGCGCAGCTCGCCGCCGAGCCGCCGTCAGCGACACAAGCCGATTCGCACGACGCTTCGCAGCCCGCAGCGTTAAACACTTCGGCGTCGATGGCGACTTTGATCGTCGACGACACCGGCGGTTTGGTGAGCACGTACGGCGAGGCCTGCGCGATGGCGGAGTCTAAGATGGCGGCGATGGCGGCGCGGATGAGCGCCGCTTGGCCCGCAACCGTGTCGTTGGGCAAAGAACGCTCGACGCCGCCCAAATCCGCAAAGAACGTTTGAAAGCGCGCGGTCTGGTTGTCGTCGCTGCAGTTGGTGCCATTGGGACACACGATGCCACCGACGAACGCAGTGGAGCCAGCACCGTCGTAGTTCGTGAAAAACGATTCCCACGCCGGCAGGCTCGTGATGTCGCCAACTTGGTTGTCGGACTGCTCGGGCGCGTCGGTGATGAAGATGACCGCGAGGCCGGCGCCGGTGCGCAGCTTGCGTGCGTTGCTGGCTTCGCGCGGCAACAACACAAATCCCGACGGCGCCGCTGCGTACAACGACGCGCCCGCGTACGGGGGACGCGCTTGGTTGCGGCCGCACATCAAGCCACTTTCAGAGTTGATGCCGGCGCCGGTGACCGTGCGCCCAAGGGCACAGGCGAGCGGTCGAAAGAAGTTCTCGCCGCCGTTGCCGCTGGTGTTGAGGCCGTCGACGCAGCTTTGAAACGTCGTGGTGTTGGTGGTGAACTCGCAATACGTCGGGTCCGAGCTCACCAAATTGTTGAGCGGCGCACACGGCTGCGACACTGTGCCGGTGTTGCGCGCGGCGTTGGTGTCGTTGTCGGGGTCGGCTTCAACGGTGACGATGGTGGTGGCGTTTGGCACCGACGCCACCGTATACGCGCCGTTATACGAGGGGTTATTGGGATTGCCGTTGCCGTTGGCGCCACTCACGAGCAACGCGTCGCCCACGACATAACCGTGCGCGGACGCCGTCACGATGGTGACGGGGCTGGCGTTGGTCGGTCCGTCGTCGATGCTGGTGATGTTGACGGTGGGGCGGTTGCTGCTGAGCGGATCGTCACACAAGCCCCATTCACGCTGCACGTTGTTGGCGAGACCGTCCAAGTCTGAGGTGATGACGGCGATGCGCCAATCCACCGTCGACGCCGACAACTGCGCGCCGATCTCTGCGGCCGCCGTCGCCACCGCCGTTTGTTCGTTGCTCATGGAGCCGGAGTTATCGATCACCATGACGAAGTCGACTTTTTGCGGTGCCACCACCAAGAAGCGGTCGCACTGCACGCCGGTGCCGTCGCCAAACGTTGCGATGGGTGAGCCGTTGGTCTGATCGTCGAGGCGGAAAAACGCGCGTTGATCGGTGCCCATGCGCGCCTGTTGGCCGAGGCCGATGACAACCACCGTGTCGTTTTGCGCACCGCGCGCGATGAGCTCCACCTGCAGCACATACGGCCCGGCATCTGAGCCTGCCGCCAGCGCCGGCGACGACGTCACGTTTGACACCACAATACCCGCAAGGTCGCGCACCGACTTGGTGATGACGTCGCCCGCTTGCGCGTCAGTCCAAACGTACTTGCCAATGATCGCCTCGTTGCCGTCCCACGTCGTAAAGGTTTGGCGCTGCGTCGTGCCGGCGCCGATGTCACCTTGCACTTCAAACGCGGTCTCAAGGGTAATGAGTCGCGCCAGCACGTCCGCGCCCGCAACGTTGCCCTGCACCACCGCTGCCGACACCTGCTTTGCGGCATCAAACACGAACGCGCCGCGCGTGGCATTGGTGCTGTCGAGCGCCGTGGTGTTGGCGAAGCTGGGGGCGGTCGCGATCGTCAGATCGCTCGCGGTGCCCGGGCGGTCGACGATGGTGATCTGCCGCAAGTTGGTGGCCGCGCAGGCATTGGCATCCGCACCACCGACGTCGGCGGGGTTGTTGGGGTTGAGTTCGCCCGCGTCGACGCGGCCGTTTTGGTTGGCGTCTTCAGCGCCGTCTGCAACGCCGTCGCCGTCGGAATCCGCGGCGTCGGGGTTCGTCGTGCTGTTGGGGTCGAGGTCCGCGACGCAGCGCGCCGGTGCCACGTTACAGGCCGCGTCCGTGTCAGGGTTGGCGCCGCCAGCGACGCACGTGGTGCCCGATTCAAGGCCATCGGTGAGACCGTCGCCGTCAGAGTCGGCTGCAAACGCATCTGTCCCCGCGGCAATTTCGTCGCCGTCGTTGAGCCCGTCACAGTCGCTGTCGGCGCGCGTTGGGTCGGTGAGCGTAACCAACACCTCTTGGCCATCGAGCAGGCCGTCGTTGTCGGTGTCGGCATCATTGGGGTTGGTACCGTACAGCGGACCTTCCTCAGCGTCGTCAAGTCCGTCTTGATCCAAATCTTGGTTGGGCGTTCGCGGATCGGTCTCGCCGCCATCCACGATGCCGTTTTTGTTGACGTCCTCGCCGATGACGCAGGCGGCAGCGACCACCGCCACGTTGCCATCGCATTTGCCGTCGCCGTCCGTGTCGGCGTCTGAAGGATCGGTCTCTTGCACGGTGGTGCGCGGATTGCTGACCGCAGCGTCGACGGCACCGTCGCGATCGCGATCTTCGGTGCCGTCGTTGATGCCATCACCGTCGCTGTCGGCGAGCAGCGCGTTTGTGGTGGTGGCCCCGTTGCTGTCGACGGGCGCCGTCGCACAGCTCAAACGCACGGTGCGTCCGCGCTCCAGGCCATCTGCGAGCAAATCGCCATCGGTATCTGCGCGCAGCGGGTTGGTGCCGACCGTGAGTTCCTCACCGTCAGAGAGCGCGTCGCAGTCGCTGTCGTTGTTGGCGGGGTTGGTCTCGCCTGTGTTCACGACGCCGTTGCGGTTGCGATCTTCACCCAGCACGCACACCGTGGCCACCGAGATGGCGCCGTCACACAAGCCATCGTTGTCGCTGTCGGCGTCGTTGTCGGAGGTGCCGAGCAGCGTTTCGATGGTGCTGATGAGGCCGTCGCCGTCCGCGTCGAATTCGGCAATGCGCGGATCGGTCTCGCCGGGATCCACGATGCCGTCGCCGTCGAGGTCTTCGCCGGGCACGCAAACGGCGGCGACCGCCACGGGTCCATCGCAACGACCGTCGTTGTCGCTGTCGGCGTCGTTTGGGAAGGTTTCGCGCGGCGACACGCTCGCGGCACCGATGGCGCCGTTGTGGTTTCGGTCTTCGGCGCCGTCGGTGATGGCGTCGCGGTCCGTGTCTGCCAACAGCGGGTTTGACGCGCTTGCGGGCGTCGGGTCGGCGTCTGCCAGCACGCCCACGCACGACGAGCCTGCGACCGCGCCGGTGCGCGACAGCTCGATGCCGTCGGTCAGCTGATCACCGTCGGTGTCGGCGTCAAAACGGTCGGTGCCCGCGAGCACCTCGTCGCCATCGCTGACGCCGTCGCAATCAGCGTCGGGTTCAGACGGATCGCTTTCGTTTGGATCCACGACACCGTTGCCGTTGAGGTCTTCGCCGCTGACGCACACGCCCGCGACCGCGCCACCGCCGTCGCACAAGCCGTCGTTGTCGCCGTCGGGGTCGTTGGGATTTGTGCCGTTGGTGAGCTCGCGGTCATCGGTGATGCCGTCGCCGTCGCTGTCGATGTCGGCGACGCGCGGGTCGGTCTCGCCGACGTTTGTGACGCCGTCGTTGTTGAGGTCCTCGCCGATCACACAACGCAAAGCGACCGCTTGCGCGCCGTCACAAAAGCCATCGACATCGGTGTCGGGCGTTGTTGGGTCGGTCTCTTGTGCACCGCTCGGGTTCGCCGCGGCCAGCGCGCCGTCACGGTTTCGATCTTCAACACCGTCGTTGTGGCCGTCGCCGTCGCTGTCGCGTGCGAGCGGGTCCGTCGTCGAAGTGGCGTCAGCGTCGCCAACAAATGCGCAGCTCGCGTCGGGCGAGGCGAGCGCGCCCGTCTCAACACCGTCGACGATGCCATCGCCATCGGTGTCACCATCAAGCGGGTCCGTCGTGAGGCTGACTTCGTCACCGTCGCTGATGCCGTCGCAATCGGTGTCGGGCGTACTCGGATCGCTTTCGCCTGGATCCAACAAACCATCGCGGTCGAGGTCTTCGCCGGTGCGGCACACGCCCACCACGGTACGCGGTCCGTCGCACAGGCCATCACCGTCGGTGTCAGCATCGAGTGGGTCAAGGCCGCGGGCGATTTCGTCCGCGTCGTCGAGCCCGTCGCTGTCGCCATCTTGCGCGCCAAGCGTGGGGTCGTCGCCGTTTTGGTATTCGACGCCGTCGGGCACGCCGTCGCCGTCGCTGTCGGGGTTGTTGGGGTCGGTGCCGATCAAGATCTCGAGCCCGTCGCTCAAGCCGTCGCCGTCGCTGTCGGGGTTGGTCGGGTCAGACTCGCCGGCGTCGACGGAGCCGCCGCAGTTGGCGTCTTCTTCGCCGTCGTTGAGGCCGTCACCGTCGGTGTCGGTGTCGGTGGCGTCGGTCTCGCCAAAGTCCAAGCGTCCATTGTGGTCTTTGTCCTCGTCACCGTCGCTGATGCAGTCGCCGTCGCTGTCGCGCACGGTGGGGTTGGTGGTGGTGGTGGCATCAGCATCGAGCGCTTCGAACGGGCAACGCGTGTCGACGATGGCGGTGCGGCCGGCCTCGATGCCGTCAGCGACACCGTCGTTGTCGGTGTCCCAATCCGCGGGATCGGTCTTGCCGCCCCCGGGCCATACGTCACCGAACTCGTCTTCATCGGAGATGCCGTCACAGTCGGCGTCTTGGTTGGCGTTGTTCGGGTCGTCGGGGTCGGGCTCATCGATCAAGGGGGGACCGCCGTCGGTGGGGTCGCCCTCGCCCTCGCCTTCCCCCTCGCCTTCGCCCTCACCTTCGCCCTCGCCGCTGTCGCCCTCGCCTTCCGCGGTGGCCGGCGGCGGCCCGCAGCTACAGCCGGGACCGCTTGTGACGACAACACCGAAAACGACAACGCATGAAACGAAAAGATGGCGCATGGTCGTATCGTAGTGCCAGCCGCAAGCCAAACTGGGAGAATGCGGCGAAGTGTCTCTCCTTTTCGACGAAACCCGTCAGCGCGACGCGCCACTTGACACAGCGCAAGCGCAGACCGCGCACGAGCACGTAGACGCGGTGGCGATGACCTGGGTTGTTCCGCCCGACTGCCATGGCAAGACTGCAGCCGCAGCGCTCGCGCACAAAGTCCGGCGCTTGGGTTTGACGCGCGCCACCGCAGTGGTGGTTGCGGGCGATGTGCGTGTCGGCGATCGCGCGCTCGCCGTCGACGAGGTCGTCACGCGTGGCATGACCTTGACGCTGTGGCGCATCGCGCCGGACCGTCCAAGCGACATGCACGTAACGCCGTCGGTGTTGTATGACGGCCGCGGCATCGATGACGTGATCGTCGTCGACAAGCCCGGTGACCTCACCATGCACCCAAGCGCGCGCTATTTGCATGTGACGTTGACTGGCTGGATGAAGCGCAACGGCATTGTCGCAAACCCGTGCCACCGCATCGACCGCGAGACCAGCGGCGTGGTGTTGTGCGCAGCACCCGGTCCCGCAGAACGCACGCTGAAGATGGCGTTTCAAAACGGTCACGTCGACAAAAGCTATCTTGCAGTCGTGCGCGGCGTTGTGAACGGACCGTTTGTCGTCGACGCATCGCTTGCGCCGCAAGGTGAGCGTGGCGTGGTGCGCATCAAGATGATTCCCGACGTGCAAGGGCAAAGCGCCCACACCGCGTTTGAGGTGGTGCGCACCGACGTTCATGCGCGTCGATCGCTGTTGCGTTGCCGGCCCACCACCGGCCGCACGCATCAAATCCGCGCCCACCTTGCGCACGCGGGGCACCCGATCGTCGGCGACAAATTGTACGCGATGGGTGATGCGTGGTTTGACGCCTTCACGCGGCGCGCGCTTACGGATGCACAACGCGCGGCCCTCGACCACCCACGTCAGGCACTGCACGCGCACACGCTGTCGTGGCAAGACAACGGTTCCCGCCGCAGTTTTTGCGCGCCTATGCCGCCGGAACTCGACGCGCTGGTCGCGCCTTCGTAGCAGTGGCTGCGATCACGCCAGCGTCGTTGTACGCACGCGTTTGCCGACCGCCGGCGGCCTCACAGCCACTTTTTTACACGTCGTCGCCAGCGCACATGCATCGCACGCCGGGTTGCGCGCGTGGCAAATGCGACGGCCGTGCCAGATGAACGTGTGGTGGGCCTCCAACAAGCGCGCGCGCGGCAGTTGCGCTGTCAAGTCCGCTTCCACCTTGTCGGGGTTGGTGTTTTTGGTCAGGCCGATGCGAAACGCGACGCGCCCCACGTGCGTGTCGACAGCGATCGCGGGCTGGCCGAAACAGTTCGCGACGATGACGGCAGCAGATTTCGCGCCCACCCCAGGCAGCGTTTGCAGTTGCGCACGATCGCTTGGCACCTCGCCACTGAAGTCAACACAGACGCGCTGAGCTGCGGCCACGAGGTTTTTTGCCTTGTTGCGAAACAAGCCGATGGTGCGGATGAGCGGCTCTACATCCGCTGCGGTCGCGCGCGCAAAGGCCTGCACGTTGGGGAAGCGCGCGAACAATGCCGGCGTGACTTTGTTAACGCTGACGTCGGTCGCTTGCGCGGACAGCACGACGCTCACGAGCAACTGCCACGCGTCGCCCGCTGCGTAGTCGAGCTCGATTTTGGCGTCTGGAAATTGCGCGCACAACGTGTCGAGCACCAGCAGCGCGCGGGTTTTTTGCCGCTGCGTCACCACTGCGCCACCATCGCGCCGTGCGCCGTTTGAAGTCTATACAACCCGCGCGGTTTCATGAGGCGCGCGCGCGCGGGCGCTTCTTTTTTTTGAAGCCTTCGAACTCAAATTTCACTTGGTACGCGCTGACATTGCCGCATGAGATGCAGATGTAGTGGTGGATGTCGACGCCACCGAGCTGCAAAAACGCATCGATGTCGCCCCAGTGCCGGCCGCCCACGCCTTCAGAGATGGCGGTTTTTCTCTGCATAAACCCTTCGCAGCGTGGGCAGACGCTTTTGGGTTTTCGTCGGTTTGCCATCTTTTTTCACAATAGCGCTAACCTGCGCGTCACGCATGGCGAAGGACGGCTTCAAACTCCCAGGGGCGCTGCCGCGACCCGCACCGCAACCCAGCGCGCCTGCCAAAAGTGCCGGCGCCAAGGCCGAGCAAACCGCGCGCGACAACAACGCCAACGCGATCAAAAAGCAGCTGCAGGGTGACAAAAAACGCGCTGACCGCCAGGAGCGCACCGCGCGCCCGCAACCCGCGCAACGCGCCAACCGCCCACGCGGTGCCCACGCCGCGGGTGCCGCCCACGCCGCAGCGGACCAGCACGAAGGCACACCGGAAGCCGGCGGTGTGTCGAGCATCGACGCCGGCA
>JAYTVG010001103.1:0-9539 GCA_043744135.1 Deltaproteobacteria bacterium
GACCAATGGGAAGACGGCAAGTTCGCGCATCTGTTTGTCTGGAGCCCGAGCAAGCCCAACGACGCTGTCGACGTCACCAAAGGTCAGCGCACCGATTCACCCACGCATCCGTTTGGCGGCATGGAGGAGACCGATGTCTCACCGGATGGCAAAAGCATCGTGTTTGTCGCGCGCGTCGGAACCAATGGCACGCGCGACCTGGCGTGGACCACCAACACCGACGTGTTCATGGTGCCAGCGAGCGGTGGCAAAGCCGTCGACCTGACGACGGAAAACAAGGCGTACGAATTTGCACCAACGTTTGCGCCCGATGGCAAATCGTTGGCGTTTGTGGCGATGGCGCGACCTGGCTACGAGAGCGATCGCCTGCGCATCGTGACGCTCGACCTCGTCAGCAAAGTGCGCCGCACGCTGACTGAGAGTTGGGATCGCTCGCCTGGCGCGGTGCGCTACAGCGCGGACGGAAAGACGCTGCTCACCGCCGTCGATCACCTGGGCGCGCAAGCGCTGTTCGCGGTGGACCTCGCCAGCGGGAAAGAGACACTGCTCGCGGACAAAGGCACCAACAGCGACCCGATGCCGGCAGGAACTCGTGTGTTGTTCGCGCGCGATACGCTGTCGATGCCCGCCGAGTTGTTCACCATGAACCCCGACGGCAGCGACGTTAAACAGCTGACGCATCAAAACGACGCGCGGGTGGCGGCGATCGCGTGGGGGCAAAGCGAGCAGTTCACGTTTGTCGGCGCGAAGGGCGATACCGTGCATGGCTACGTTACGAAGCCCGCGAACTTCTCAGGCAAGGGCAAGGTGCCGGTGGCGTTTTTGATCCACGGCGGCCCGCAGGGATCGTTTGGCGACCACTTCCACTACCGATGGAATCCTCAGGCCTACGCCGGTCACGGCTACGCGGCAGTGTTCATCGACTTTCACGGCAGCACTGGCTACGGCCAAGCCTTCACGGACGCTATCAACGGCGACTGGGGCGGCGCACCGTACGAAGACTTGATGTTGGGGCTTGATGCAGCGCTCAAGAAGTACCCGTTTTTGGATGGCAACCGCGTCGCAGCACTGGGCGCCAGTTACGGTGGGTACATGATCAACTGGATCAACGGCCACACCGATCGCTTTCGTGCGCTCGTGTGCCACGACGGCAATATCGACGAGCGCATGGCGTACTTCGACACCGAGGAGCTGTGGTTCCCTGAGTGGGAGCACGGCGGCAAACCCTGGGACAAAGGTGCGCACTACGACAAACACAACCCGGTCGACTTTGTGCAGAACTGGAAGACGCCCACGCTCGTCGTGCACGGTGGCAAGGACTTTCGCGTGGTTGAGACCCAGGGCATGGGCACGTTCACGGCGCTGCAGCGCCTGGGAGTGGCCTCGCGGTTTTTGTATTTTCCCGACGAGAACCACTGGGTGCTCAAGCCAAAAAACAGCCAGCGTTGGCACCAAGAAGTGCTCAAGTGGCTCGACACGTACACCAAGGCGCGCAAGTAGTCTGTTCACGCGCGAACGTGTGACGTCGTTTGTTCGCCTGCATCGCGCGGTGAACGTTTCAGCCGCGAAGGGTGCGTCGGGTGATCAAATACCTTGGCTCCAAGCGAACGCTGCTGCCGGTGATTGCGCAAGTGGTGTCGGCATTGCCCGACGTCCACAGCGTGATCGATCTGTTTTGCGGCACCGCCCGCGTCGGCCATGCGCTCAAGCGCGCGGGCCTTCGCGTGCACGGCAACGATCTTAACGCCTACGCCGCGACGTTGGCGCGTTGCTATGTACAAGCCGACCGCGACGACGTGTTGCATGACGCGCACAAGCTCATCGCTGAGTTCAACGCAATGCCAGGCGCAGCCGGTTATTTCACGGAGACTTTTTGCGTCAGCTCGCGTTTTTTTCAGCCGAAAAACGGCGCACGCATCGACGCCATCCGAGAAGCGATAGCACGCAAATGCTTGCCTGCTGAGTTGGAGGCGACCGTGCTGGTGTCGCTGATGGAGGCGGCGGATCGCGTCGACTCCACGTGTGGGGTGCAGATGGCCTACCTCAAGCAGTGGGCACGGCGCGCCAACAACGACCTGTGCCTCCGGATGCCCGATGTATTGCCGCGGCCGCCCGCAGGGAAGTGCAGCGCCACGCAGCTCGACGCGCGCGACGCCGTGACCGCACTGCATGCCGACGTGTTGTACGTAGACCCGCCGTACAACCAACACAGCTACCTCGGCAACTACCACATCTGGGAGTCGCTCGTGTTGTGGGACAAGCCCGCGGCCTATGGTGTTGCTTGCAAGCGTGTCGACGTCAAAACGCGCAAGAGCGACTACAATTTGAAGTCGAAATTCTTCGATGCGCTACAACACGTGATCCAACACGCCAACGCGCGCTTGATCGTGGTGTCGTTCAACAACGAAGGCTACGTCAGCCGCGCGCAGATGGAGACGTTGCTGGCGTCGCGCGGGCATGTCCACGTGTTGACCCACGACTACAAGCGCTATGTCGGCGCGCAGATCGGCATCTACAACCCCAGTGGCGAGGTGGTCGGGGCCGTCAGCCACCTGCGCAACCTCGAATATCTGTACGTCGTGGACGTGGGTGGGGCGGGTGTGGACTGGCAGCGGCTGACGGCATCGGCACCCAGTGCGCGCTAGGTCTGTGCCGCGCGCGTATATTTTTTGGACAAAATTTTGATTCGGAGGATCCCACAGGTGACTGTTAGCTCCATCAGGTGCCGTGTGGCGCCAAGTTGATGAAAGCACTTGAAACGGGAGCACCATGAAGACAATCGCCGCCGCCCTCACCCACGTCGTCCTCGCATTCGCTTTGGCGCAATCTGCAGCTTGTGCGTCCAGCAAGGTCGCGCAAAAGACCGACCGCGACGCGAGCTCATTGCGCGCTGCCGACGTCAAAGAACTCAACGCGTTGGTCGCGCAAGGCCCGCTGTTTTTCGAAACCGATACGGACACGCTCACGGCTGGTTCTCAAGAATTGCTGTCGCGCATCGCCACTCAGATGCACCGCGTCCCCCAAGTGCGCGTGTTGGTTGCGGGCAACGCAGACGAGCGCGGCGACACCGCGTACAACCTCTCGCTCGGTGAGCGCCGCGGTTTCGCAGCGCGCGAGTACCTCATGAAGCTTGGCGTGCCAAAGGCGCGTGTGAAGGTCGTGTCACTCGGCGAGGAGCGACCGATGGCTGACGGCCACGATGAAGGCGCGTGGCAGCAAAATCGCCGCGACGAATTCACCTTCATGATGCCTGGCGAAAGCAAGAGCGCTGTGAACATCGGCGTCGATGCAGCCGCGGTCACCGACTTGGTGGCCACCAGCAGCGACGGACAACGCGAGTAAAACTCCCTCGGTCGATGTCAAACGCAAGCGCGCGGGCCCGGTGCCCGCTCGTTTTTTTTCACGCAACGGACTTAGGGCATGAACGACGAAGCGGCGAAATTTCGGCGACTTTCACTGGGGAATTTCACGTTTGACCGCTGCTGTGCGCGCAGCAGAGATCACTTTGATCCGCGGCGGCGTGCGTTTTTTGCCGACGGATCCGCACGAATTCACGCGGGCGCAACAGCGCTGTGCGTGTTTTTTTTTCGAGCAAAGCACACGCGAAAGCTGTCGCGTGTCACGGCGCGCAAGGTAGTTTTCTCGACGGAGACCTCATGTGTTCATTGAGATTTCGATAGCGCGGCCCTGGCGTGCGCCTCGGAAATTTGCGTGTCGACACAGTGAGAAGCGCTTGAAGTGCCAAGCGATCACGCCGTAGTGTTCGCTCCTCACGCGGCATACAGCCGCGTCACTCTCGGAGGAAACATGGCAGCGAAGAAGAAGAAGGCCGCAGCGAAGAAGAAGACCACGGCGAAAAAGAAGGCAGCGCCCAAGGCAGCCAAACCCAAGGTCAAGCGCAAGCCCAACGCGGCCTTCATGAAGGCTGTGACCCCGAGCGCCGCACTTGCAGCCGTGGTCGGCGATAAGCCGATGCCCCGCACCGAGATCACCAAGAAGCTGTGGGCGTACATCAAAAAGAACGGCCTGCAGGACGCAAAGAACCGCCGCAACATCAACGCCGACGACAAACTGAAGGTCATCTTCAAAAAGCCCGTCGTGAACATGTTCGAGATGACCAAGCTTGTCGCCAAGCACGTCTCGTAAGGTTTGCTCACTCTCGATCCGCGGCTGCGCGGGTCGAGAGACGGTACAAAGCATACGGAGCATGACGTGGTTGCTTGGTGGAGTCGTTCACGCGCGTCCGTCACGCCGTAAACGCGATGGTTGACGCCATCATCCGATCTGCTACGAAACCACGAGCGCGGGCGCGTAACTCAGCGGTAGAGTATTACCTTCACACGGTAGGAGTCCCTGGTTCAAATCCTGGCGCGCCCTCCACTAAAGCAGGCAAAACCCGCGTACCGACGCGGGTTTTTTTTTGGTCGGCTGCGCGCGCAAGCATCACGCGGGAGGCAGCGTGTAGTCGAGCTGGTAGGTGTGCTTTGCGTCGACGATCTCGATGGACATCGACCCCGCGATGCCGGTCAGCTCTTGCGTGCCTGAATCGGGCACGATCTGCACCGTCAACGCACGCGCACCGCGGTTCATCAACCCCACGTGCACCACGACAAACGAGCCCGTGCGGCCTGCAACCGAGCCGACGATCCGCTCGATAGCGACGTAACCCGCGGAGTTTTCGATGGCGGTGCGTGCCGCCAACATCTGCACCGTGCTGACGGCTGTGAGCGCGCCCGCGAACGTTTTGTCGAAGCTCGCTCGCGCGAGGGTGACGCCGGCGTCGCTGTCGTACGGCGGCTCGGGCTTCATGCTGACAACGAACGTGCCTTGCGCGATCATGCGTACACCTCCAGGGTTCGCGCACCGTAGCCAAAACCGAATCGGCAGTGTCGAAAGAATACGAAACTTATTGGCATCGATCGTGCTCGTGCATCAGCAACGGGCGCGGTGTCGTTTGAGGCGCTACGCGTGACAACGGAGGCTCGCGTGCGTGTGGTAACCGTGTGGCTGTTGGTGCTCAGCGTGTGGTGCGCCGGCGGCGCCGCTGCCAAACCCCCGGTGCTGTTGGTGCCAGGGCTGATGGGCTTTCGCACCCTCGGTGTTTTTGGTGAGTACTGGAAAGGGTGGCGCACGGCGCTTGAAGCCGAAGGCTACGTTGTGTTTGAAAGCGTGCCGACGCCGATCGCGACGAGTGCACAGCGCGGCGCCGAGCTGTGCACGACGCTGCGCGCGGTGAAGCGGCGTACCGGTGCAGACAAGGTCATCGTCATCGCGCACTCACAAGGCGGCGTCGATGTTCGCGAGGCGCTGCGCCAGGGTGCGCAGGACGACATCTTGGCCGTGGCGACGCTGTCGTCACCGCACATGGGCACGCCGGTGGCCGATGTCTCGCGTGCGGTGTTTCCTGCGACACTCGTCAACCAAACCCTGCAGCGGTTGCAACATCTCTTTCAAGTGGAGTCGTTGGTCGCGCAGACCGACACCTCGACGGACGAAGCCTTGGCGTCGCTGACCGTCAAGGGCATGCACGATTATTCACGCAGCAACTCGACGGTGCCCGCGGTGCCGTTTTATTCGTTCGCCGCAGTAGCGGGGGGTGACGTCGACGGCTCGTGCCTGGGTGCGGTCTTGCCGCCGCCAAAAACGGTCGTCACGCACTCAGCACCGTTTATCTTTGGCTATGCGATGATGCAGTGGACCGGCCACATGTCTGACGACGGCGTGGTGCCCACAAGCAGCATGCGCTTCGGCACGTTCGTCGGTTGCATCCCGGGCGATCACACGCTGTGGACGGGGTGGGCGCATCCGTTTTTTTTACACCGCCGCTTCGCAACCGTACTTGCGCATTTTTTGGAAGGTGCCGCGAACGTCGAGCACCCTCCTGACGCGCGCGTGTTCGCGCAATTTCAGTTGCCACCTGTGCGATAGCCGCGCGACCAACGCTCGCCATCACTGCATGCGCCACGTAGGATGTCGTCATCCAGACGCGGCTGCGTCCATCATGGAGCCTGCCGTGCCTGATGCCTCGACACCTTTCACATCAACGACGCTGCCACCGTTTGAACTCGAGCGCTTTTTTGCCCGCTACGAATTTGAGGTCGCGGTCAACCTGTGCGCATCGGACGCGCAGACCATCAAAATGCGCGAGCTCATCGACGGTGCGAGCGGGCCTCTGCGCGCGCAGTGGGAAGCGCTCGAACTGGGCTACAGCGAATCGCTCGGGCACAAGCAGTTGCGCGCGCGCATCGCGGCACTGTACGACGTCGACGCGCGCGACACCTTGGTGTTTTCAGGAGCGCAAGAAGCGATCTACGCGTGGGCGCGTGCCACGCTGCACGCCGGCGATCACGTGGTGTGCGTGTGGCCTGCCTACCAAAGCTTGTATGAAGTCGCGCGCGCGCAAGGCTGCGACGTCACGCTCGTGAAGCTGTCTTGCGACAACGGCTGGCGCTACGACGTCGAGGCTATCGCGCGTGCCGTTACGCCGCGCACCAAGGCCGTCGTCATCAACACGCCGCACAACCCGACGGGCTGTCAGCTGTCGCGGGCGCAGCTTGACGACATCGTCACGATCGCCCGCCGCCACGACGCCGTGCTCGTGTGCGACGAGGTGTACCGCTACTTAGAACACGACGCGCGCGACACCTTGCCCGGCGCGGCGACGCTGTACGAGCGGGCCATCAGCATCGGCGTGTTGAGTAAGGCGTTTGGCTTGGCGGGCCTGCGCATCGGCTGGGTCGCCACCCGAGACGCGCGACTGCTGTCGGCGATGGCGGCGTATAAGGACTACACCACAATCTGCGCGAGTGCGCCGTGTGAGCTGCTCGCGTGCATGGCGCTTGAGCAGCGCGACCGCATCGTCGGCGCCACGCGCGCGATCGTGCTCGACAACTTGAACCATGCGCGGGCATTCTTTGCTGCCCATCGCGCGCAGCTCGCGTTCGTGCCGCCGATGGCTGGTTGCGTCGCCGTCGCTGAGCTGTGCCGCGACTCGCGCACCACCGGCAGCGCGCTTGACACCTCGCTGGACGCTGTGGCGTTCGCGGATCACGCTGCCGCGCACCACGGCGTGTTGGTGCTGCCAGGCTCAGTGTTTGGCTTAGCGCGCAACACGTTTCGCATCGGTCTCGGCCGCGCGAATTTCACCGATGGCCTCGTGCGGCTCGACGCGGCACTACACAGCTGGCAGCACAACTTCGACTAGCCGTCGTCGCTGATGGCCGCTTCTTGCAGCTTGCGATACAGCGTCTTTCGATCGATGCCGAGCAGCTCAGCGGCGCGCTTTTTCTGGCCACCGACGGCGTCTAAAACACGCAACACGTAGCGGCGCTCGACCTCCTCTAACGGCAAGATCGGCCCGCTTGGATCTGCGTCGATGACCAAGCGTTTGCTTTGATGGCTCAGGACGCGTTCGGGCAGGTCGCTCACCATGATGTGCGATGTTTGCGTCAGCGCGACCGCGCGCTCCATGCAATTCATCAGCTCGCGCACATTGCCGGGCCAGTCGTAGTCGAGCAGCTTTTGCGCGGCGGGTGGCGATAGCGCCTCCACGTCTTTGTTCATACGCTTGGCGAACGACGTCAAAAAATGCTGCGCTAGCAACAGCACGTCGCTACCGCGCTCATGCAAGGTCGGCAAAACGACCTGCACGACGTCTAAGCGGTAGTACAGATCTTCGCGAAACAGCCCTTGCTCGACGCGATCGGGCAAGTGGCGGTGTGTGGCAGCCACGATGCGTGCGTCAAACGGCACCTCCACATCGGCACCAACGGGCAACACGCGACGCTCCTGCAGCGCGCGCAACAACTTCGGCTGAAGCGTCATCGGCATGTCGCCGATCTCGTCCAAAAACAGCGTGCCGCCGGTGGCCTGCACGAACAAGCCCTTGCGATCGGCGCGGGCGTCGGTGAACGCACCTTTGACGTGGCCAAACAGCTGGCTTTCGAGCAGCGCCTCTGGCACCGCCGCACAATTGATGGCGACGAAGGGTTTGCCCTTTCTGTGTGATTCGTCGTGTAGCGCTTTGGCGACAAGCTCTTTGCCGGTGCCGCTGGCGCCGCGGATGAGCACGTTGACGTCGGTGTCGGCGACCCGCCGAACGAGGTCGAGCGCGGCGCGCACTTTTTCGCTGTGGCCGACGATATCGCGCGCGCTGCCACGTTGCGACAGTGCGGCGCGCAGGCTGCGAACCTCGCTGTGCAGCGCACGGTGCTTGAGCGCGCGCGCCACCGCCAACGTCAACACCTCGGGCGCGAACGGTTTGAGCACGAAGTCCCAGGCGTTTGCGCGCAGCGCATCGATCGCGGTGTCGAGTGTGCCGTGCGCCGTCATCAACACCACGGGCACGTCCGGATCTTTTTCACGCATGGCTGCGCACAGCTGCGTGCCGGTCATCATGCCCGCCAGATGCAGGTCCGTCACCACAACGTCGACGCCGCTGCGACCCTCTTCGACGAGCGCTGCTTCGCCGGAGGTGACGGCGGTGACGTCGTGGCCACTGCGCTTGAGCTCTGCTTGCAGCAAAAAACCGAGCGCTTTGTCGTCTTCTACGATCAAGATCCGCGCAGCCATGGCCGTGTGCTAGACGGCCCGCAGCTATCTCACCAGTGGGCGCGAGGAGTGCGAGATGAAGTTTTGGCGTGCGCCAATAGTCACCCGCCTGAGCGTGCTTTTAAGCTGGACGCTCGCGGTGCTGACGTTGCACACCGCCACGGCGTGCTGCTGCCCAGCCCCACAGCAGCCGGCCGCGCACGTTTCCGTCGATCCCGGCTGGGTGCTGCTTGGCGAATTGCAAGCGCGCTACCGCCAAGCACACACGATAGGCGTCGACGCGACCATCACGTGCGCCGGTCGCATGGGCTGCGACTTGCACGAGCAACTGTGGCTTGGCGACGCCGGTCGCGCGCGCGTCCAGCTTGCCGGCACACGCGACGGTGTGGCCGTCGCCTCGGCGTTTGTCACGGATGGCACGCACGCTGTCGTTAACGCTGGGGCAAGCGCGCCAGACGACCACGCGCGCGAGGCGTTGTTACACGGGCTGTTGTCGACTGGCTTGCTGCAAAACGCGCAGCGGCTGATGGCTGGTCAAGCGCCCGAGCACGCTGACGCGCACACCGAACGCGAGCGTCTCACGCCCCAAGGCCTCAACATCGCGCTCGATGTGGTGTCGGCACACGACGTGACGTTCATCGCGATCATCTCGCTAGACGCTAGCGGTGACGCGGTAAAGCGCGTGCAACACGCGGTCGGCTGCGACGACGATGTGGTGGTCGAGCGCTACCGCATCGCCATCAACGCCCCGATCGACGACAGCACGTTTTCGGTACCATGAGGCCCAGCAAGCGACCTCCGTGCGTCGCACTGGCGGCAGCGGCGGCGCTTGGATACTGTGCGGCGATGCGCGCCGTGCTCATCACGCTTGTCTTGTTCATGTTGCCCACGTCGACGGTCGCGCGCGCCCAAGCCGCGACGGTGGTGGACCACGCGACGCTCGGTGGGCAGCTCGACAGCCACACTCGACAACTGCCGCGCCCGGCGCC
>JAYTVG010001104.1:0-2840 GCA_043744135.1 Deltaproteobacteria bacterium
CGCAGCTGTTGGCCAGGCTTCCCCTCGCGCGCTGCCAGTTGCTCAATCTTTGCGGCCGCACGCTCGGTGAGCGCGAGCTGGTCTTTGGCGACGACCATCTGCTTGAGGCGGGCGCTCGCCGCATCGTCAGCTTTTTTCGCGCCGATGCCGATCAGGCCGCTCACGACGGCACCAAGCCTTGGGACGCGCGAACCGCGTCGGCGGCGGCGCGCGCGGTCGTGAGCCTTTCGCTGACGGTGGCATCGAGCTTGTTGTGCAAGCTGCGGTACGCGTGCAGGCGCAGCGCGCGGGCCTCTTCATCAAACGCCACGTCGGTGATGTTGTCGTCGTTGTGGTGGACAACGACCGCGGAGACGCTCGCCACCACTTCGTCGTCTGTGAGCTGGCCCTTTTTGTAGCGGAAGTCGAAGATCGCCGCCTTGATCGCGTCCTCAGCCAACACGGAGCAGTGGATCTTCACGGGCGGCAGCGCAAGCTCAAGAGCGATCTGGGAATTTTTGATCTTGCCCGCGTCGACGATGTTTTTGCCCTTGACCCATTCGGTCACCAACGACGACGAGGCGATGGCGCTGCCGCAACCAAACGTTTTGAATTTTGCGTCCTCGATGATGCCCGCGTCCGAGATGCGCAGCTGCAACTTCATGACGTCGCCGCAGGCCGGTGCGCCCACCAAGCCGGTCCCCACGTTCGGGTCGTTTTTGTCCATGCTGCCGACGTTTTTCGGCTGCTCGTAGTGTTCGATGACTTTGTCACTGTAGGCCATGGGTTCCTTCGATCCGTCGTGAGAGCAAACTAAAATACCTGGGGAGGTGAACAACGTAGCTCGCGTTAGTGCGCCGACCACTGCACCGTTTTGAGGTCGACGCCTTCTTGCACCATCTCCCACAACGGCGACATCTCGCGCAGGCGCTTGACGTGCTTGATGACGAGGTCCGCGACGAAATCGACTTCTGCGTCGGTGTTGAAGCGGCCGAGTCCAAAGCGAATCGAGCTATGCGCCATGTCGTCGCCGACGCCGAGCGCGCGCAACACGTAGCTGGGTTCGAGGCTGGCCGACGTGCACGCGCTCCCTGAGCTAACGGCGACGTATTTGTTGAGCGCCATCAACATACTTTCGCCCTCGACGTAGGCGAAGCTGACATTGAGGTTGCCCGGCAAGCGGTGCTCCATGGAGCCGTTGACGTGCACGTCGCTGAGGCTGGCGCGCAAACGCTCCAACAACCGCGTGCGCAGCGCCGTCACGCGCGCAAACTCCCGATCGAAATCAGCGAGCGCGACCTCGCACGCCACGCCAAGCCCGACGATGCCGGGCACATTGAGCGTCCCCGAGCGCAGCCCGCGCTCGTGGCCACCACCGTCGATAAGCGGCGTCAGGCGGACACGGGGCTTTCTGCGCACAAACAGCGCGCCGACACCTTTGGGGCCGTGCAATTTGTGCGCGGTGACGCTGAGCAGATCGACCTGCGCAGCCTCAACGTCGACGTTGACCTTGCCGACCGCTTGCACCGCGTCGGTGTGCAGCAACACGCCGCGTGCGCGCGTGAGCTTGCCGATGTCTGCTATCGGGTTGACGGTGCCGATTTCGTTGTTGGCCCACATCAACGACACCAGCACGGTGTCGGGTCGCAGCGCAGCCTCGACCTCGGCGGCCGTAACGATGCCGTCTTTGCCGGGCGTGAGGTACGTGACGTCGAAGCCCTCGAGCTCCAAAGCGCGGCACGAGTCGATGGTCGCTTTGTGCTCGATCTTCGACGTGATGATGTGCTTGCCACCCTGCTGTGCCGGGTCCTTCAAAAAGTGCACGGCGCCTTTGATTGCAAGGTTGTTGGACTCGGTGGCACCCGAGGTGAACACGATCTCTTTCGCGCTGGCGCCGATCAGCGCCGCGACCTGTTCGCGCGCTTTGTCGACAGCCTTTTCGGCGTCCCAACCAAAGCTGTGGTTGCGGCTCGCGGCGTTGCCATACACCTTCGTGAAATAAGGCAGCATGCCGTCGAGCACGCGCGGATCCATCGCGGTGGTGGCGTGGTTGTCCATGTAGATGGGCAGCGTGATCGATGGCGAATCAGTGGGGTGGCTCGCGGCCGGGGTGTTGGTGCTCATGTGCGTGTGCCTTCGACTAAAGAGGGAGCTTTGACGTCGCCGTGTGCGCCGCACGAGCCACAGCCCGACGTGCCCACGGTGTGCTCTTGCGTGCACGCAGCCGCACACGTCTCCAAATAATTCAACGACGACGCGAGCTCGTCTTTGAGCGTGTTCAAACGTTCGATGTGCTGTTGCACTTGCGTTTGTTTCGCAGCGTACAACGCACGCACGCGGGCCATCGCCGCTTTGGGCAGGGCGGCGCCGTCGGCAGCGCTCACCAGGTGTTGGATGGCGGTGAGGGTGAAGCCGAGATCTTGCAGCTTCGCGATGAAACTCACGCGCTCAACCGCCCTCGCGTCATACAAGCGAAAGCCGCCAGTGGTGCGGGTATCGGGCGCGAGCAGGCCGAGCTCTTCATACAGGCGCAAGGCACGCTGGGTCTTGCCGGTGCGCTTGGCGAGGTCACCGATCTTCATGTCGGCGCCGAGTGGGGCACCGAGCTGAACGAGCGTGCTGGCGGGTGAGACATGCATGAGCGTGTTTGCCTTGGGTCTGGACAACCCTTACCTTCGCGTGAGGGTTAGAGTTGATGTACGGACGCGGGTGCGACTCGTCAAGCGTGAGCGCACATCGAGCTAGAATTGCGTCGGACCGAAGCTGCAAATTACTGTGATCACCGCCCAACGTCGTTGAACTGAGTCGCCTTTGACGGCCAATGCGCGCCGGCAAGCGAACTGATTCATACTACGGGCGGT
>JAYTVG010001105.1:0-2840 GCA_043744135.1 Deltaproteobacteria bacterium
CAACAAGACCACAGGGAGCGCCATCAGCGGCACCCCGAGCAGCACGACGACGTGGGCGAGCTGTCGCGGCCACGGCTCGTCGAAGTGACCGCGGCCCCAGCTCAGCAGCTGCACGGCATCGCGCGAAAAAAAACCGCCGCTTGTGAGCGCGACCATCAACGCGCCCGCCAGCAGCCCCACACGCAACCACTCGCTGCCGGCAACATGCGACGCGCGCGCGGCTGCCGGCGGCGGTGGCGTGGTCCGCGCCAGCACGTGCTTGTGCACGGACATGCACACTAAGGCGACGCCGAGCACCGCGAAATACACCACCTGAATTTGCGACAGCGCCAGCACCAGCGCCGCAATGACGAGGCTGCGCGCAAACGTGGTGTCTTTGTCTGCGACCAGCAACGCGGCAAAAAACACCGGCATCCCTAGGCCCTGCGGATGTTGAAAGAAGCTTGAGACCACTGGCGGCGGTAGCGAATGTTCATTGACCCACGTCGGCAAAAACCAATCACCGCACGCCAAGCGCATCCCCCAGCCACGCGCCAGACACATCGATAGCGCGCCGTATCCCAGCGGCCCACACAGCACGCACAACCACGCGCCGCGCTCACCTGCGAGACGCGCACCGACGTCGGCAAGCACGCGTAAAAAACACCAGATGCACAACACCGTCACAATGTCGCAACACTGCGGTGGGGCGGCGTGCGTGAAGGCGCGCACCACCGCGACGAGACAATCGTAGCCAGTGTGGTAGGCAAACGCTTGGTCCGCAAACAGCGGGTGCACTGCAGGCAGCGCGCCGCGTGCCATTGCGCTTGGGACGCCGAAGTGCGTGCTGCCCTCATCCCAAAGATACGTCGACAGCGCGACGTTGACCATCAGCGCGCCGACGACGAGTTGCGTGACGGTCCGGGCCAGCGCCGACGTATTGATGCTCCACGACGTCACCGCAGCGCGCGCGCCTGCCTGAAAGCCACGCACCGCGAATGGCGCACAAGCCGCCGTCAACACGACGACACCGACGACCAGGTTGTGAACGACAGCGCCGATGACACTCGGCACCGTTGCAAACAACGCAAGCACGCTTGCGTGGGCGATGGCGCTGCGGGTCTCGCCCACGCTGCGTAGCGCATGTGTGACCGCCATCAGCACGACGGCAGCGCACAACATCACAGCCAGGGAGCCAAGCAGCGACACCGGCGCATGCTCAGTGCTAAGGGGGGTGATGTCAAACGACATGGTCGTCGTGGCCGCGCGCTGCGTCGCTGTGGCAATCGCGCTGTCAATCACGTTGTCAGTCACGCAGGGCGGCGGCGAACTGTGCGGCTGCGGCACGGTGCGCATGCGCGGCGTCTTGCAGGTCTTGCGCGATGCGCTCAGCCATCTCGAGTGGCCTGAGGACTTGCACTTGGTGCCCCCACGATTTCACCCAACTTTCAAACATGCCGGTCTCGCCATTGATGCGCATCGACATGACGATCGTGCCGTCGCGCTGATCCTCCCACTCAGCAGCGTCGTGCCATCGCCGCGCGCGCACGTACGGGGCGACCTCTTTGGTGAAGCGCAACGCGACCACTTGGGGTTTGTCTTGATGCGCGTGGCGTGCGGCCGGGCCCCAGCGTGCACGCGCGTCGTCGACAGCGCGCAGGCGTGCGTGCGGCGGCAAGCGCGTGGCCGTGTTGACGGCTTGTGGGGCGTCGTCAAAGCGTTCGAGCGCATACCAATGCGCCAGCGCGTCGACGTCGTTGATGGCGGCGCTGTCCACGCCCAAGACGTACAAGCCACCCTTGTACAGACCAATGCTCGCGCAGTAGATGTCGATGTCGGCGCCGACGCGCTTGCGAGGCGATCGATACTTCGCAGTCACGCGACGCCCTTCGAGCACAGCGTCGACGAACGCGTCAAAAATCGCTTGCTTGCCGGTGTAGTCCTTGGCGTCGCTTTCAAGCACCAACACCGCGTCAGACGCGCGCCTGAGCTCCGCCGACGCCTTGAGCCCGCGCAAGCGCAACGCGGCGCGCACCGTGGCGTCGATGGCCTCGTGGATGCCGAGGTTCGCGGGCAGCAAACGCGCCGCCACCACCAGCAACGACAACGCGCGTGCGAATTTCGGTGGCACGTCGACAGCCTCGATGTTGAGCTTGGCGCGGCCGGCATCCAGCGCGTAGCTCGCTTCGCGTCCTGCACGCTTAGCGACAACCGGCAGGCCCAGGTCCTTGAGATCCTTTAAACGCCGCTCTGCGCTGCGCCGCTCGAGATAAAACTCCTGTCGCAGCCGCTCGTGCGTGAGGGTCTCGCCGCGCATCAACAACAGCACCAGCTGCACGAGCAGCACATCTTTCGCGGGACGCTTGCCGCGCGCTTTGGATCGCTGCCGCGGGATCACGTTAGCGCTCAAAGCGGTGCAAGACCGTCACAAGCCGAGCGTCTTTTGCAGCGCTTGCCAGCGCACCGTTTGCCGCGCGGTCATGGTCACGCCGTTGAGCGCCTCGAGGCCAATCACTGCTTCGTCTTTGCGCCCCACCAAACGCAGCGCTGCGGCCCGACACAGCTCGCGCTCTACCGTGCGGTATGTCGTGCTCGGCCCGTCGTCGATTTCGCGCGCCCGATGGAGGTGCGTGAGCGCCGCTTGGCCGTCTTTGTTGGTGACGCGTTCGATAGCGCGCGTCCCACACACCGCCGCCGTGAGTTTTTTCGCGTTCACTGGCCCGCCTAAATCCCGCGGGTTGGCCTTGGCCAAGCGGGCTTCAGCGTCGGTCAAAAGCGCGCCAGCCTTGCCTTGCAGATCGCCCGCCGCGAGCAGTGCGAAGGCGCGGTTGTTGAGCCATAAAATGGTCGCGAGCGGCATC
>JAYTVG010001106.1:0-9498 GCA_043744135.1 Deltaproteobacteria bacterium
TTCGCATGTCACCTGCCCTGCGTCTGCGGTGGAAAAATCTAAGCGGCAACCCGTGGGCACGGTGAGCGCACGCCCTAAAAAACCCTTCATCTGCGGCGCGCGTGCTGAGCTGGTCGGCGCTGGCGACGGCGTCACGCGCGTGCCGGTTTCAAGTTGGCGCGACAACGCAGCACCCATCAAATCGCGACAGCGCGTCTCCGCCGCGGCGTCTGTGGCGGTACACCACACCTCTTGCGTATCGCTATCGCCATAGCGGTGAACGACGCCGAACACCGTGCTCACGTCCTCGCCGTCGACCTTGATCAGGCCGCGGTCGACGAGCCCGCTTGGGGCTTCGGTCGCCACCACGGTTTGATCCCAACTGACGTTGACACCCGCGGTGACGGCGATGGCGTCTGCTTCGCGCCGGTACAGTGCTTCACCTTTCGGGTCGTGGGTGCGGGCCGCGAGCGTCGCGCTGCCACAGCGCACGCGGTGCACGGCGTATTTCGCGTCTTGCGCGCCCACCTCTGCGCTGCAGCCCGCGAGCAAGTCCGACAACAGCGCGCCTCCCAGCGGCAGGTCGCGGGTGGTGGTCGACGACGCCGTCGCGCAGCCGTGCGCGGCCGCGACCGCCACGAACATCACCGCCACCGATGTTAAACGACTCGTGAAAACAGCCATGACGTTTCAAACACCTGAGGCGCAAACCGCTGCGCACCACTTGGACCGTTGACGCGGACTTTGCGCTTGAGCAAGAAATCAAACAAGAGCGGATTGTGCGAGAAGACGCGATTGAGCTGCACGCGGTCATCGTCATCGAGCAGATCCTTCGCGACCAAATAGCGCGTGCTCACAAGTGGATCGATGGCGGGCAGCGGGTAGTCGGAGCCGTTGACGAAGCGTGCGTGTAAATCACGCGCGCTGAGAATTTGCGCGAGATGAGGGCCGGCGCGATTGAACTGCGTGGTGGCCGAGATGTCAGCGAACAGCTGCGTTGTCCAAGCGGGACGCTGCATCATCTCAAGCAGCACGTCGGTGCAAGACACCGCAGCACACGCGCCGAGTGACGCGACATGCGCGGCCACCACGCACACACCGCGGTCAAGCGCCCGCGCGAGTCGTTGTGGATTGCCGAGCGCTTGCGCGTCTTTTGCGTCCACCGCAGCTTCGTCGCCTGTGTGGGTGATGAGCGGGACCTTGCGCTCGGCGAGCACATCAAAAAAACCATCGCAGCGCGCGTCGGCGGGATCGATGCCCATGGCGTTTGGTAGCCACTTCACGGCGCGCGCACCGGCGTCGAGCGCATGCGTCAAGCGCTTGATGGCGTCTTTGCGGTACGGGTGCACGCTGGCGCACGCGACCACATCGGGGTTGTCGCGTGCCACTTGCAGCACGTAGCCGTTTGGCGTGAAGAACTCCGACAACGCTGGCACCTCGACGCCGTCAACATCAACGTGCATATCAAACGCCATCAACACCAATTTGCCGGCGGGATTTGCCAATCGGTGCAGCGCAAGCAAGCGCACCAAGTACGCATGATCGTCGACGCTGTCGTTGAGCGGCAGGCCAGCCCCCGCGGCGTACAGCTCAAACTGGAAGTTTTTTACGGGGTGGAGCCGGCTTTGCAGCTCGGGGGAGACGAAGCAGTCGGTGCCGTGGCCCCGACCGACCAAGTGCGCGTGGCAGTCCCACAGCTTCGTTTTGTCGACGTCGCTAAAGCAACCATCCACCCACGCTTGCAGATCCGCGGGCAGCGGCGTCGGCGCGGCGTGCCGTAGCGCTCCTGGCAAGCCGCAACGCAGCGCCACCAGCGCAGCACCCGCCGCGCTCACCCCCAAAAGCGCACGTCGGCGCGTCAGCATCGATGGCATCACCTCGCTGATAGCAGGTTGCGGGTGTCAACAAACGGCGTGCCCCGTTGCGTATCGGGAGTTGTCGAGCGGCGCCGGCTCGTGCACGACTCGCACACCATGGTGAGCACCGATCCCGAAGCGATGGACCACGACGTCTTGCCAACCGAAGACGAGCTGCTGCTCGAATTGATGGACCTGGTGCAGCTGGCGCTACCGGCATGCTTGACTAGCTTCACGGTGCAGTTCGTTGCAAACGACGACGGCAAACGGCCCGCGCTCACCGATGTCAACGGCACCACCGCCGCTGACGCTCGCGCGCGACCCGACCTCGGCCACGACGACAACCGTGTGCTCGACGCCATCAACGCGTTGCTCAACGATCTCGCCGATGCGACCGAGCGCCGGGCTGGGGTGCGGGTACAGCGCGGCCGCATCACCGCGACGACCGGGGCGGACCGCAGCCGCGTGGTGGAGCTGGTGGACGACGCTGCCGTCGGCGCCGACGAGGATGCGACTCGCGCGAGTGAGCGCGAAGCGCGCGTGGTGATGTCGCGGCGCTTTGATGCGAGCGAACTGCGTTGGCTGTTTTTCACCAGCGCGTTGTTTGCGACGCTCGCCGACACCGAGGCCCGCGAACAGCAGCAGCGCACTCACATCGACGCTGAACTTCAACGCTACCGCCGCTTCGATATCGACATGGCGAAGTGCACCATCACGTTTAGCGGCGCGCGTGAGCCCGACACCGAGCTCGCGCCGCTGACGTTAGCGATGGCGCTGCTCGGTTCCCATTCAGAAAAAACGCAGCGGTTTTTGTGGGGCTGGGCCAACGACAGCGTCGGCAACAATGTCGCCGCCCGCGTCGACGGCGTGCGCATGATTTCGACCGCGGAGGGCCTGCGTGCCTTCACGGAAGCGAGCTTCGGCTGCCCCGAACGGTTCGCGGAGCGACTCGCACGCCACGCCGCCGTCAAGCTCGCTGCTCGCGGCATCTACCGCGCGCCGTTCGCAGGCGCCGACACAAAAGGCTTCATGTACCTCGCGTTGTTTGACGCGACGTCGTGACGCCTTACGGCACCGGCACCGCTTCAAAGACGCGTTTGACGACGTCGTCACCGCGGACCTCTTGCGCTTCGGCCTCAAATGTCAAGTGCACGCGGTGGCGCAGCACATCCATGCCGATGGCCTTGATGTCATCGGGCGTGACAAACGCGCGGTGAAGCAAAAATGCGTGCGCGCGCGCCGCAAGATTGAGCGCGATGCTGGCGCGCGGCGACGCCCCGTACGCGATGAGGCCCGACAGATCTTTGAGCTTGCCCCCAGCGACTTCGTGGGGCTCACGGGTCGCAAACACCAGGTCCACAATGTAGCGCTTGATTTTGTCGTCGACGTAAATCTGCCGCGCGCAGCTGGCGGCACGTGCGAGTTCCTCGGGCCCGATGACACCTTGCGTGACGGTGTCGTGGCCCTCGGTCATCCGATCCATGATGATTCGTTCCTCACTGCGCGAGGGAAAGCCGACGTTGACTTTCATCATGAAGCGATCGATCTGCGCCTCCGGCAGCGGATACGTGCCCTCCTGCTCGACCGGGTTTTGCGTCGCCATCACGAAAAACGGCTTCGGCAGATCAAAAGTGGTGAGGCCGATGGTGACGCGGCGCTCTTGCATCGCCTCCAACAAGGCTGACTGCACTTTGGCGGGCGCGCGATTGACCTCGTCAGCGAGCACAAGGTTGCCAAACAAGGGCCCCTTGCGCGGCTCAAACACGCGCTTGTCTGGATCCCAAATCGACGTGCCCGTGAGATCACCCGGCAACAAATCGGGGGTGAACTGCACGCGCCGTGATTCGAGGCGCAATGCCGCCGACAACGTCGTGAGCGTCAGCGTCTTGGCGAGGCCCGGCACGCCCTCTAGCAGCACGTGTCCACCCGTTAACAGTGCAATCAAGATGCGGTCGACCATGGCCTTTTGCCCCACGATGACTTTTGCAATCTCGCGGTGCACAACGTCGACGAAGGCGCTTTCGATCTTAATCTTGTCGGTGAGCGCCTGAATGTCAGTGCTCTCGCTGAGATTTGATTGGGGTGCTTCACTCATGCGGCGGACACAAACGCGCAACACAGCAAACGTCAAGGGACGTGCAAGCACCGCTGCATCTGCAGTCGCGGTTTGCCAAGTTGGCACGCGCTGCGTGAACTGCGCAAAACTGCTTGCCAGGCTGGCACGCAAGCCAGCCGCCGATCTCGATCTATCTGCTTGAGATTGCGCGCGTTTTTCGGAATGGTCACGGCGGCCCAAGCCTTGCTTGTCAGCGGTAAACGCGAGTGCTGTTCGTCGTGGTTCGTTAGTCGTGGTTCGTTAGGAGAGGTCGTCGTGCGCACCACTATTGAAGCCTTATTGAAGCGGCGATTTTACGTCGTGCACCTCGTGCTGCTCGCGCTGGCCGCATTGTTGTTGGCGAACGCGGTGACGACGGTGGGCGCGTACGTTGCCGGGCGTCGGCTGTTTGAAACGCTCAATGGCGCTTCTGATAAAAAAGTGGCGCGTGCGCCGACACGTGGGCCGGGCAACCGCGACTTTGAGGGCATCGCCGACGCCAACATTTTCGAAGGCAAACGCGAGCAGCTGGTTGCGGGTGACACGCCGATCGCTGAGACGCCGCAGCCCACCGGCGACGACTGCACTGACTCACCCAAGTCGTCGCTGCGTTTGCGCCTAGTGGGCACAGCGGTGTTTTCCGATCCAGAGTTTTCGCTCGCATCGATCGTTGACGAGGGCAAAGGTGGCGGTGCTGAGATGTACTCGATCAACGATTGCGTCAACCGCACCGTCGACCCCCTCGACCCCGACAGCAAGCTGCAACCGCCTGCACCACCGTGCACATCGATCGGCGACAGCGCGCACCTGCGACGCATCGAGGCCGAGCGCGTGTGCATCTGGAACGACAGCGACGCGCACATGGAATATCTGGCGCTCAACGAGCCGCCAGAAAAGGGCGGCGTGGTCGCAACCAAGGTAGAAAAAAAGCCGGAGGGTGGCGAGGACGACGTCGGCAAGGACATCCGCAAGGTCAGCGAAAACAGCTACGAAGTCGGCCAAGGCGAGGTCGATCGCGCACTCAACAACCTCAGCGAGCTCGCCACGCAAGCGCGCGTGGTGCCGGCGTTTGAGGGGGGCAAGACCATCGGCTTCAAGTTGTTTTCGATTCGTCCCGGTTCGCTGTACTCGAAAATAGGTTTGCAAAACGGCGACGTCATCACGCGCATCAATGGCTACGAGATGTCCAGTCCCGAAAAGGGCCTTGAGATTTACGGCAAGCTCAAGGACTCAAAACAAGTGACGGTCGACATGAAGCGCCGCGGCAAGCCGATGACGCTCGACTACAACATCACGCAATAGCTCTCGGTTTCTCTCGGCCTTCTCGTTCACTTCGCTCGTTCAAAGAAGTTTCACGCACGGACCGCACCACATGCACGACTTTCGTCTTTCACTCCCGAACCCCATTCGCGCGCGTTTGAACCGCGCGATGCTGACCAACGCTTCGCTGCGCGCGTTGTTGTTGGTGGTGTCGAGCGCGTCGCTGTTGTCGATGGCCGTGCACGCGCAAGACGCCAAGCCGGTCGACAAAAAGCCGCCGGAGGTGGCTTCATGCAAGCCAGCGAGCGGCAAGATCAACTTCAATTTCGAAAAGGCCACCATCAACGAGGTGCTCGATCAGATTTCGCGCATCAAGTGCATGAACTTCATCTTGTCGGACCAGGTCAAAGGCAAGACCGACATGACGATTGTGTCGCGCGGGCCTGTGACGGTGCCGCAGGCGTACGCGGCTTTTTTGAGCGCTCTTGAAGCCAATGGCATGGCGCTGGTGCCGGCTGGCGCGTTTTGGAAGGTCGTGGAGCGCAAGGAGGCGTCTAAGACCACGGTGCCGATGTACGAGCTCAAAGACGGCTCGCTGCAGCGCGTCTCCCCCGACGAGACACGCGCGGGCGAGCTGCCGAACTCGGACGCCGAAGTGACGATGCTGTACGAGGTGAAGTACGCCAACAAAGACCAAGTCGAAAACCTCATCCGAACGCTGATGTCTAAAAACGCCGAGCTGCAAAAGCCACCCGGCAATCTGCTGATCTTGACGGACTCGGGCAGCAACATCTTGCGCATCATGGAGGTGCTCGACAAGATCGACGTCAGCGGCAGCTCCAACAAGCTTAACGTCGTCACGTTGCAGTACGCTGACGTGGCGGGCGTGTCCGGCAAGCTCAACGAAATCTTCGGCACCGGCGCAAACGCCACGCCGGCCGCCTCCTCCAAGGTGTCAAAGAAGAAACGCAAAGCAGAAGCGGCTGCAGCTGAGGGTAAAGCCGCAGACATCTCGGTGGCCGACGTCGAGGGTGATGGCGACATCGAAGACGTGCAGATCGAAAAAATCATTGCCGACGAGCGCACCAACCAACTGCTCATCATCTGTTCGGCCAAGGCGTTTGAGCGCGTGCTCGAGGTGCTCAAGATCATCGACGTGCCCGCCATCAGCGGCGGCAGCGAACTTAAGATGTGGGTGGTGCCGCTCGCCAACACCGACGCGCAAAAGGCCGCCGCCACCATCTCGCAGCTGGGCACTGCGGGCGCTGCGAAGAAATCGGCTGGGGCGGAAAAGGGCGGAGTGAAGGCCAAAGAGCAGGAGCGTGCCGCGGCGTTGTTTGAGGGCGACGTCAAAGTAACGGCTGACGAGACCACAAACGCGCTGGTCATCGTGGCGAGCGGACGCGACTACCAAGCGCTGCGCAAAGTGATCGACCAGCTCGATGTGCGCCGACCGCAGGTCTACGTCGAGGCCGCCATCATGGAAGTGGCGATCAACCAAAACCGCAACGTCGGACTCAACGCCTATGCATCGACGCCCGTGCCTACGGTTGGGGGCACCGGCATCGGCATCGTCGCTAACGAGGGCGGCCGACAGCTGTTTCAAGACAGTGCCAAGTTGGTGACTGGGCTAAAGTTGCTCGAGCAAAACGCCAACCGCCTCGACGGTGCGAGCTTGCCGGCGGCTGTGGACGCGACCTCGAACTTTGGCGCGCTGTTGGGATTTTTGAGCTTCCAAGGTCCTGCGGTTGAAATCGTGCCGGGGCTGTCGTTGCCCTCGGTCGGCGCCACGCTCAACCTGCTTCAGTCAAACGCCAACGTCGACATCTTGTCCACACCGCACATCATGACCACGGACAACGAAAAGGCCGAGATCTCGGTGGGGCAACGCGTGCCGGTGGTGCGAGGCATCGCACCCGTGGGCGGCGCAGGAGCACTCGGCATCGGTGGCTTACAACAAGTCGCCTACGAGGACGTCAAGCTCAAATTCAGCATTACGCCGCACGTCAACAGCGACGGCGAGGTGCGCATCGAGCTTGAGCAAGAGGTCAGCGATCTCGGCGGCCAGGTGAGTGTGGGCAACGGCTTGACGCAACCCATCATCACCAACCGCAGCGTCAAAAACACCGTGGTGGCGCGCGACCAGCAGACCATTGCCATCGCGGGTTTGATCTCCGATCGCAAAAGCGACACCGAGTCGAAGATCCCGTTTTTCGGCGACATCCCGATCGTCGGTTGGCTGTTTAAAACCTGGGGCGACACCAAGTCGAAAACCAACCTGCTGATCGTGCTCACGCCCTACATCGTGCGCAGCGATGACGACTTCCGTAAGATTTATGAGCGCAAGATGCTCGAGCGGCGTCAGTTCGTTGACGCGTATTTTTCTGACGCGCGCGTGTACAACCCGTATGTCGACTACGACAAAAAGACCGGGCCCCTCGGGGAGATTGATCGAACCATCCACTACGAGATGGATCGCATTGAAAACGGCGGCGCCGGCCATGGTGAAGAGTTGATAGGCCCCATGCACACCGGCATCTCCACCGGCCGCGAGGCTAAAGGAGCGCCGGGCGCCGCGCCTGCGCCCGGCGACGAACCGGGCACCGACGCACCCGACGATGCGCCTGAACCTGACGCTGCAGAAGCACCGCCGCCACCACCACCCGACGTTCAGTAGGAGCGCGCGATGCCCGATCTGCAAACCCCCACGTCGCCGCCGCTTGAAACATCCGACCACCGCGCCGTGCGTCCAAACGCGCGCCAGTTGATCGGGCGCGCGTACGGCGAGATCGTCGCGGAGTTGTACGGCATCACCGCCGCGCAGATCGGCGACGCGCTCGACACGCAGGCCCAGCGCGGCATGGGCTCGAAGGGCACGCGCATCGGTGAGCTGTTGGTTGAAAAGAAGTTGCTGACGGTGGAGCAACAACTCAGCGCGCTGGCAGCGCAGCTCGACATGCCGTTTTTGGCGGAGATTCACGCCGACAGCGTTCCCGATGAGTTGATCCGCGCGGTCCCCATCACCTTCGCCAAAGGCAGCGCCGTGTTGGCGCTCGGCCGCACCGACGACAACGTCGTGCTGATCGCATGCGCGGATCCGCTCGACACGTCGATGCTCGACGAGTTGCGCATTTTGCTGCGGACCGAACTCGAGATCGCGGTGTCCTCCCCCGACGTCGTCGTGAACGCGATCAACTTGGCCTACGACCGGGTGACTGCGCAAGCTGAGCACGCGGTCGCCGACCTTGAAGACGGCGCGAAAGCAACCGAGATCGGCGACGAAGGCAACGAGCCGCTCGATCTGCTCGATGTGCAGGGCGACGACGAAGCGCCCATCATCCGCTTGGTGAACTCGCTGTTTTCGCAGGCGGTGAAGGACCGCGCCAGCGACATCCACATCGAGCCGTTTGAGACGTCGATGATGGTGCGCTTTCGTGTTGATGGCGTGCTCAAAGAAATCATTCGCCCACCCAAGCGCGTGCAAAACACGGTGATCTCACGCGTGAAGATCATGGCGGGGCTGAACATCGCGGAGAAGCGCTTGCCACAAGATGGCCGCATTCGCTTGAAGGTGGCGGGCAAAGACATCGACGTGCGCGTGTCGACGGTGCCGACCACCTACGGCGAGCGCATCGTCATGCGCTTGCTCGACCGCTCAAGCGTGTTGCGCGACTTAGAGACCATCGGCTTTTCGCCGCGCAACCTGGCGATCATGGACGCGCTCATCAACAAAAGTCACGGCATCGTGCTCGTGACGGGCCCCACCGGCAGCGGCAAGACCTCGACGCTGTATGCGTGTTTGGCCAAGATCAACCGTCCAAACCTCAACATTTTAACGATCGAAGATCCGGTCGAATACCAGCTGAAGGGTGTCGGCCAGGTGCAGGTGCAGGCGAAGATCAACCTCACCTTCGCCAATGGTTTGCGCAGCTTTTTGCGACAAGACCCCGACGTCATCATGGTCGGCGAGATCCGCGACAAAGAGACCGCGGAGATTGCTGTGCAAGCGTCGTTGACCGGCCACTTGGTGCTGTCGACTGTGCATACCAACGACGCGCCTGGAGCGGTGACGCGGTTGGTCGACATGGGCGTTGAGCCGTTTTTGGTCGCGAGCTCACTCATCGGTGTGCTGGCGCAACGCTTGGTCCGCACGATTTGCCCGAAGTGCAAATACCAATACGCGCCCACCCGTGAAGAGCTCGACAGCGTCGCCATCGACAGCAAACGACAGGTGAGCTTTTTTAAGGGCAAGGGCTGCAACAATTGTTTGGGCTCGGGCTACCGCGGCCGCACCGGCATCTACGAGAT
>JAYTVG010001107.1:0-2835 GCA_043744135.1 Deltaproteobacteria bacterium
CGAACAGCGCCACGGAGCCGACGAATGCGTCGCGGGTCAAGCCGTAGCCGCGCAGACCGATCGCTGTGGGAGGGCCAGCCGCGCCGCAGATGCCCGAGACAAGCCCTGTCACACCTCCCCACAGCACGAGCGCCGCATCAGAGACCTTCACGACGTTTTTAAACGCGCGCTCCACCACCAGCGACAGCACGATGAGCGCGGCCACGCCCAATAAGATCCAGCGGTCGTTGACGCGCACGCTCAAGCGAGCGCCGACAAATGCACAAGGCAGCGCCAACACCGACACCAAAAACGTCGCGCGTTTGTGGATGCTGTTTTTAAACACCCACGTCTTGAGCAGGTTGTTGAACAGCATCACCGGCGCCGACAATGCCACCGCGTGCGCGGCCGGCATGCGCAGCGCGAGCACCGGGATAAGCAAGATGGCACCGCCGACGCCAAACGCAGAGCTCAGCACAAAGCCAAACAAGCCCACCGCCATCGCGAACGCAAAAAACAGCGGCGTCACTCCAAACCAAACTTGCATCGCTTCAGTCACGTCGCGCGTTCGACGTCGGCAGCGGCGCGTTGTTGGCGCGGTGGCTTGGGCATCTGGCGCAACAGTTCGCGCTCGAGGGGGACGCTGACTGCGCGCACTTGAGCATGGCTTAAGCGCTGTCGGAGCCGCGCGATAACCGCGAGGGCGCCTTGCGAAAATTCGGCAGAGTTCGGCAGCTGCAGCAACTTGCCGTCTAAGTTGAGCGCGGCCGCGATCAGCGCCCAAAAGACGCGCGATCCTTCTTTGAGCCGACCGACGTCGTCATCCAAGATCGCGCGCAAGGGCTGTGCTTCGACGGCGCCGGGAGTGTCGCTTTGCAGCACGCACAGCACCAACACCAGGTGCACGCACAACTCTGTGGCGCGCCTGAGCACCATCGGTGGGCACCCTTCGCGCAGCGCCTGCAGCAGCGCAAGCGCGAGTGGTGGCCCGCTGACGTCGAGGCCCTTGTCAAGCAGCAGGTTGACCGCGGCGCGCGCGATCGTGCGATCCTCGAGCACGTCGAGGGGCGAGACCTTCTTATGGTTCAGCGTCCACGGCAACAACAGGCTGAAGCCAAGCGCCTTTTGCACCGGTTCACCGACGTGCAGCAAGCGCGTCAGCGGGCTGACGTTGAGCAGCGCGTTCATGAGAGCGACGCGCGCGACGCGCAATTCCTCGTCGCCGCTGCCCATGGCGAGCTTCCACATGGGCTGCACTAAGCGCTCGGTCTGCACGCGCCGCAGCCCCGGCATCGCTAGCAAGCGCGGCGGTGCCTCATTGCCAAAGAAGCTCGCGCTGCCCGTCCACCACTTGACGTGCACGTCGGCACGCGTGGTGACAAACGCGCGCTGCACGATGAGGTGGCGCGTCAACACACGGCGCGGCTCAAAGGTATGCGGTAGGTCGCGCACCGCTTGTGTCGCGGCACGACAAAACAACTGCGCACGCGCGTAAAACGCACTGGTTTGCGGGTGCGTGCACGCGAACAGCTCGTGAATCGCGTACAACAGTGTGCCCGCGTCCTCGTCAAATGGCGCGGGCGTGGTGTCAAAGTGCAGCGCGGCTTGTTGCACCGTCATCGCGCACGCGTCGGCGAGCGGCTGATCGATGTTGAGCCCGTGGGTGACCGCGAGCCGCCCGCGCTTTCCTAACGGCGAACCGACGACACAACGCTGCCCGAGTAAAAACGGCACGCCAAAGTCGGCGGAGAACTGCTCGAGGGTCTCAGCGGCGCGCGCCATCTCAAGCCCCGTCCGAGCGTCGGTTGAGCGCGGTGTTTGCAATCACGCGTCGTCACCAGCCGCCGGCGTCGGCTGTCCCTGCGGCGGCGTTTGCTCCGTGGTCGGCGGCAGCGCGCGCATCGATTGCGCTGGTGCAGGCGCCGACAATTGCGCGACGGCGTCCACGGCCGCGACGGGTGTGCCGCGCCACAGCGAAAATGCCGCTTGTCGTTTGTGCCCCACCGTCGGCAACGGCAGCGACACCAACTGCTGCTCAACGTGAATCTCGGTGATGCTGACGCGCGCGCGCTCCGGCGCCACCACTGCGCGAGACAGCGGCTTGAGCTGGTCGATGGGCACAAAAAACGCCGGCCGGCCTTCGGGGAAAAAGTACAGGTTCTGCTCGGGTCGTATTTGCAGATGCTCGCGCAACAACTCGTAGTCGACGCGCGGCAGAAGCTGCATGCCCAAGGGCAGAAACACTTGCGGGTACATCTCTGCCATCGGCTCTCCAAACGGGATGCCGTGCACACCGCGCCGGTTGATGACGATGACGTGGGTGTCGGTGAGCACGGCTTCGTAGGTGCGCAAGATCGCGGCCGGCAGCATATAAATGAGCTTGGTGAACCACTGCAAACGGTCGCGCGCGATCAGCAACGCCGTGGTGGCCGCGGACATGCGCGGCAGGCGGGCCAATCGCATCTCGACGTTGAGCGCCTCGAGCGGCTGCGTGCTGGCGGCCTGAGGTGGGCCGATGACGCCGTCTTTGCCTCGCACCGTGACGTCGACCATGTCTTTGATGTCGACGGCCTCCTGCCCCACGTGCAGACGCTCGGTCTTGTGTGGTGCAGGCCGAAACAACACGGTCTCGTCGGTCGCGAACGCTTGCCCGCAGCTTTCAAGTGCGATCGGATGGCGAAAGCCCCACTCCACCATCAGGTGCGGCTGATAGGGCACAAACACTGTGACGCCAGGTGTTCGTGCCATCAGCGTGGCGACGTGCCGCGGCATCGCGTCGCAGTGAAACAGCTGCACTTCGTGAGCGCCCTGAGCGACGCGCGCGCCGCTGGCAAACAGCGTCTGTTTTGCGCTGAT
>JAYTVG010001108.1:0-9493 GCA_043744135.1 Deltaproteobacteria bacterium
GTTTGCGCCGACGCTGCTGACCACCAAACACATCGCGCGCGACTTGGAGGCCGTCCGCGTGGCGCTGGGCGCGTCCCAGCTCAACTTAGTCGGCGGCAGCTACGGCACGCGCGTGGCGCTTGCGTACGACGCGATGTTTCCCGGCCACGTGCGCACCATGGTGCTCGACGGTGTGGTGCCGGCGGAGATGGTGGTCGGCAACGGTGCCGAGGTCGACGCTGAGCGCGCGCTTGCGCTGTTGGCGGAGCGTTGCGCGCGCACGCCCGCGTGCCAAAACGACGACTTCGATGTGATGCGGGCCGCGCGCAGCCTCGTGCGCACACCAATGACCGCGGTGCTGGTCCGCCACCCGCGCACCGGTTTGGCCACCACGATCAGCATTGATGGCGACGACATCGCGGGTTTGATGCGCGTGTACCTTTATGCGGAAGAGACGACGGCGCTGCTGGTGCCGTTGTTGCGCGCGGGGGCCGCCGGTGATTTCACGTCGTGGGCGGCGCAAATGTTGATGGCAGACGCCAGCGAGCAGATTAACACGGCGATGCACTTGTCGGTGGTGTGCGCGGAAGACGCGCCCTGGTTTGACGTCGAGGCCGTCGCCACCGACAGCGGCGTGTTTTCCAACCTTCGCGCGCAGTACCGCGCATCGTGCGCTTTGTGGCCGCACGCAACCGTGCCGCGAGCGTTACCAGCGACGTCTAATACGCCGACGCTGTTGTTGTCGGGAACAAACGACCCCGTGACCCCGCCAGCGTATGCGCAGCGCGCGCGCGCGTTTTTGCCAAACAGCGTGCACGTGGTCGCGGAGGGCTTCGGGCACGGCATCTTCATGCGCGGATGCGTCCCTGATGTGCTCACGAAGTTCATCCAGACGGGGAGCGCGTCCACACTCGACGTGAGCTGTACCGGTACCATGCAGCCGTTCCCGCTGTTCATCGACGCAGCTGGGCCCGCACCATGATCGAACTGCACGCCGTCACCAAGCGCTTCGGCGCCGTCACCGCGTTAAACGGCTTGTCGCTGATGGCCGCAGACGGCGCCATCACGGGCATCTTGGGCCCAAACGGCGCGGGCAAAACGACGGCGCTGCGCATTGCGGGAGCGCTGTTTGCACCTGACAGCGGCGAGGCACGCATCGACGGCGTCGCAACCACCGGTGACGCGTTGGCCATTCGCAGGCGCATCGGCGTGCTACCGCATGCGCCCGGTCTGTATCCGCGCCTCACGCCCCACGAACACGTGCGTTACGCCGGGCGCCTGCACGGCATGAGCGACAGCGCCATCGACGCGCGCTTTGGGGAGTTGTGCGTGGTCCTCGAGATGACGGATTTCGCGCAGCGTCGTGCCGATGGTTTTTCGCAGGGGCAAAAGCTCAAGGTGGCGATCGCCCGCGCGCTCGTTCATCGACCCAAAAACATTATCCTTGACGAGCCCACCGCGGGCCTCGACGTCAAAGGCACGCGTGCCATGCGAGACGTCATCCGGCGCCTCAAGGCCGACGGGCACTGCGTGGTGTTTTCGAGTCACGTCATGCAAGAGGTGGCGGCGTTGTGCGACCGCGTCGTCGTCATCGCGAACGGCACCAACAAAGCCGCAGGCACGCTTGAAGAACTCAAGGCACTCACGCAGCAGGCCACGCTCGAAGATGCGTTTGTCGCCGCCGTCGGCACCGACGAGGGGTTGCGATGAGGGTCTTTGAAGCGGTGCTGCGCAAAGAGCTCACCGACAACTTCCGCGATCGCAAGGCGCTGTCGACTGCGCTTATCGTGACGCCGCTGTTGGCGCCTGCGATGATGTTTTTCGCTCTGCAGATGTTGTCGGGATTGCTGAAAGACGCCGCCACGCCGCAGCTGCCGGTGGTCGGCGCGCAGTACGCACCTGCGCTGGTGTCGTATTTGCGCGGCGAGGGTTGCACGGTGCTGCCAGCGCCCGACGACCCGCAGCAGGCCATCGCGAGCCTGCACGCCGACGTGGTGCTGGTGATCGACGCTGATTTCCCGACGGCGCTGCGCGACGCGCAGCCCGCGCACGTGCAGCTCGTCGTCGACTCCACCATCACGAAGTCCGCAGTGACGTTGTCGCGCGTCGAGGGGCTGATTGAGGCCTACAACAGCCGCATCTCGACGCTGCGGCTGATGGCGCGCGGGGTCGACCCAGGCATCATGCGTGCCGTCAGCGTTGACCGCGTCGAGGTGGGCTCCACCAAAGCACAGGGCGCGCAGATCGTCGGCTCGTTGCCGATGATGCTCATTCTCGCGTGCTTCTTGGGCGGCTTGTACGTCGCGTTGGACGCCACCGCCGGCGAGCGCGAACGGCAAAGCATCGAGGCGCTGCTGTATCAGCCCATCCGTCCGCTTGAAGTCGTGCTTGCGAAGGCGGCAGCGACCACGGTGTTTTCGGTGTTGTCCCTCGTCATGAGCATCGGTGCGTTCGCGCTCGTGTTGCCGTTTTTGCCGCTGGACCGTGTCGGCGTCGTGCTGCATTTCGACGTCGTGCTCGCGCTGCGGTTGTTGCTGCTGTTGCTGCCGCTAGCGTGCATGGGCAGTGCGGTGTTGATGGTCGTTGGCACGCTGTCAAAAAGCTTTCGCACCGCGCAAGCCGCGATGAGCGTGCTCGTGGTGGGCCCGATGTTGCCGGGCCTCGTGACGATGATGTACCCGCTGCCGCCCACCCTGCCCTATCTGCTTGTTCCGACGCTCGGTGAGGCGATCTTAGCCACGCGGCTGATTCGCGGCGAGACCGTCACGGTGCTTGCGCAGCTGACGACGGCGAGTGCGGACGCGCTGGCGACGGTGGTGTTGCTCGCCCTCGCCGCGCGCCTCTTTGGACCACGGTTGCTCACCGAATAAGCGACAACGGCGTCAGCGGTCGAAGCCGACGTCCGCATTCATTCCTCGCGGGTAAACGACGCCTTGACGAAGTCGCGGTAGGCCTCCGCCATCACGCGGCGCGGGATCTCCTTGGGACACGCTGCCTCGCATTCCATGTGGTTGCGGCAGGCGCCAAAGCCTTCTTGGTCCGCGCGGTTGAGCATGTTGAGCGCGCGCTGATTTTTCTCAGCGCCGCCTTGAGGCAAGTGACGCAGTTGGCTGATCTTCGCACCCACAAACAACATCGCCGACGCATTTGGACAGGCCGCCACGCACGCCGCGCAGCCGATGCACGCAGCCGCGTCCATCGCGAGGTCCGCTTGCTTTTTTGCGATTGGCACCGCGTTTGCGTCGGGCGCGCCGCCGGTGTTGACCGAGACGTAACCGCCAGCTTGGATGATGCGATCAAACGCGCTGCGATCGACCGCGAGATCCTTCAGCACCGCAAACGCCTTGGCGCGCCACGGCTCGATGCGGATCTCGTCGCCATCATTGAAATGCCGCATATGCAGCTGACAGGTCGTGGTGCCGCGCTGGGGGCCGTGCGGTTCGCCATTGATCATCAGCGAGCACATGCCGCAGATGCCTTCGCGACAGTCGTGGTCAAAACGGATCGGATCTTTACCCGCTGCGATCAGGTCCTCATTGACGACGTCGAGCATCTCTAAAAAACTCTGGTCGGGCGACACTTGCTTGGCTTGGTATTGCTCAAAATGTCCAGCGTCGCGCTTGGATTTTTGACGCCAGACGTGCAGGGTGAGGTTCATCGGTTTGGTGTTGCTCACTTGTAGCTCCGCTGGCTCAGCTTGATGTTTTCGTATTTGAGCGGCTCTTTGGCGAGGCCGGGGGTGTTGTTGTCGCCGCGGTAAAACCACGCAGCCACGTACGCGAAGGCGTCGTCATTGCGCTTTGCTTCACCTTCGTCGGTTTGAAATTCCTCGCGGAAGTGACCGCCGCAGCTCTCCTCGCGATCGAGCGCGTCGAGGCACATCAGCTCGCCAAACTCCAAGAAGTCAGCGACGCGACCGGCCATCTCTAAGCTCGAGTTCATGTCGTTGCCGTCACCAACCACGCGCACGTCAGACCAAAATTCCTTGCGCAGCGCTTGGATGTCTTTGATCGCCTGCGTCAGCCCGACCGCAGTGCGCAACATGCCGCATTGATCCCACATGATCTTGCCCAAGCGCTTGTGAAAGTGCCGCGGCGACTTAGTACCCTGCACCGCGAGCAACTTGGCCACACGCGCCTTCGTCGACGCTACGGCGTCGGTAAACGCGGGTGCCGTGGTGGTGTTGGCGCTCGCTTTCACGCCCGCAAGGTAGCTGCCAATGGTCGCGGGGATGACGAAGAAGCCGTCCGCCAGTCCCTGCATGAGCGCCGATGCACCTAAGCGGTTGGCGCCGTGATCGCTGAAGTTCGCTTCGCCGAGCACGAACAAACCCTTCACGTTGGACATCAAGTTGTAGTCCACCCACAGCCCACCCATCGTGTAGTGCACGGCGGGATAGATGCGCATCGGCGTCTTGTAGGGGTCTTCGCCGGTGATCTTGGCGTACATGTCAAACAGGTTGCCGTATTTGCCGGCGATGTCGTCGCGACCCTTCTCCGAGATCGCCTTCGAGAAATCCAGATACACACCCAAGCCGCCCGGCCCAACGCCGCGGCCTTCGTCGCACACGGCCTTGGCAGCGCGCGACGCGATGTCGCGTGGCACGAGATTGCCAAAGCTCGGGTAGCGGCGCTCCAGATAGTAGTCGCGCTCGTCTTCAGGAATTTGATCAGCGCGGCGCGTGTCGCCCTTGAGCTTTGGCACCCAAATACGGCCATCGTTGCGCAACGATTCACTCATCAACGTGAGCTTTGATTGTTGCTCGCCGTGCACGGGGATGCAGGTGGGGTGAATCTGCGTGAAGCACGGGTTGCCAAACGCGGCGCCCCGCTTGTATGCGCGCCACGTCGCCGTGACGTTACAGCCCTGGGCGTTTGTCGAGAGATAAAACACATTGCCGTAGCCGCCAGTGGCGAGCACGACAGCGTCAGCCGCGTGGGCTTTGACTTCCCCCGACACCAAATCACGCACCACGATACCCTTGGCGTGACCGTCAACGACGACGACGTCGAGCATCTCGCTGCGCGTGTGCATCTTGACGCGGCCAGCCTCGATCATGCGCGACAACGCGGAGTAGGCACCCAGCAGCAGCTGTTGGCCGGTTTGACCGCGCGCGTAAAACGTCCTGCTCACTTGCGCGCCGCCAAACGAACGGTTGCTCAACTGGCCGCCATACTCGCGCGCAAACGGCACGCCGAGCGCGGTGCAGTGGTCGATGATCTTGACGGAACATTCCGCCAACCGGTGAACGTTCGCTTCGCGCGAGCGAAAGTCACCACCCTTGATGGTGTCGTAAAACAAACGATAGATGCTGTCGCCGTCGTTTTGGTAGTTCTTCGCGGCGTTGATGCCGCCCTGCGCGGCGATCGAATGCGCGCGGCGCGGTGAGTCTTGAAAGCAAAAGCAGTCGACGTTGTAGCCGAGCTCCGCGAGCGAGGCAGCCGCGCCGGCACCCGCCAGCCCCGAGCCCACCACAAGCACGCGGTATTTGCGTTTGTTGGCAGGGTTCACCAGCGTCATTTTGAACTTATGACTGTTCCACTTGTCACCGAGCGCACCGTCAGGCGCGCCAGATTCGAGTTTGACGTCGACAACGGGAATATCAATGGAGTGGCTCACGGCTGCCCCCACACAAAAAAGACGGCCAGCGGCATCGAGAGGTTCAAGATGAAAATCACCGCCGCGAGCACGCGTCCGGCAATGCGAAGTGCCGGTGTCCACACGGGGTGAAACAAGCCCAGCGACTGCCACAAGCTCTGCGTGCCGTGAAACAGATGCGACAACAGCAGCGACTGCCCGACGATGTAAATGACGACCATCCACGGCTGCTTAAACGCGGTCCACATCATCTTGTAGACGTCGGGTCGGTCGTTGGCGTCGCGGAGCGCGAACGCGACCGGATCGACCAAGCCCAGCGTCGTGTGACTCAGGTGAAACAGCAAAAACGCCAAAATCAACAAGCCCGACGACGCCATCGTCAACGCCATCATCGACGTGGCGCGCGACTTCTGCTTGGCGTACTGAACCGCCCCACGCGCTGCGCGGTTGAGCGCCGCGAGCCGCACGCCCATCACGATGTGCACGACAAAGCACGTCGCGAGTCCGGCGCGCATGACCCAAACGGCCGCACCATGAAACAACGTCTTGAGGTTGACGGCGTATTGGTTGATGGCGTCAGCACCTTGAAACAACTGCAAGTTGCCCAGCAGATGCGCGATCACAAACGCCCACAGCGCGGCGCCAGTGAGGCCCATGACGACCTTCGCACCGACGCTCGATCGCAAAAACGCCAGTACCACCGCGTGCGCAGGCATGGCCTCGCGAGAGATCCGTTCACCGTCAGACATACAACCTCATTGTTTTGGTCCATCGACACAACATCTGCGTGCTCCAACCGTTGACGATCAAACGTGACGCGCTAGTGCAGTTTCGCTTCGACAAGCACCTTGCTCACGCTGTCGATCGACTTCGCGAAGGCGACTTTTTCATCTGCGTTGAGCCGCACCTCGATGACCTTCTCGACGCCACCGGCGCCGATCACCACCGGGACGCCGATGAATAGGTCCTTGACGCCGTACTGTCCGGTCAACAAGGTGGCGCACGGCAGCACACGCTTTTTATCGAGGAGGTAACTTTCAGCCATATCGATCGCTGACAATGCGGGCGCGTAAAACGCCGACCCGTTGCCGAGTAACGCCACGATCTCGCCACCGCCTTTGCGCGTGCGATCAATGATGGCGTCGAGCTTGTCCTGCTTCAGCGTGCCCATCTCGACGAGCTCGGTGAGTGGCACGCCGCCCGCGGTGGAAAATCGCGGCAACGGCACCATGTCGTCGCCGTGGCCACCCAGCACGAAGGCGTGGATGTCCTCACGCGAGATGCCAAGTTCCCACGCCAAAAATGTGCGGAAGCGCGCGCTGTCGAGCACACCCGCCATGCCGACCACGCGCTGCGCCGCCAAGCCCGAGCGCTTCCACAGCGCGTAGACCATGACGTCGAGGGGGTTGGTGATGACGATTGTGAACGCGTTTGGCGCGTAGGTCTTGATGCCGTCAGCAACCTGATGGATGACCTCGAGATTTTTCGCCAACAAGTCATCGCGCGACATGCCGGGCTTGCGCGGAAATCCGGCGGTGACGATGCACACGTCGGCATCTTTGATGTCGGCGTAGCTATCGGTCCCGCTGATCTGGCCATCCGCGCCGTCGAGCACCGCCAGCTGGTTGAGGTCAAGTGCTTTGCCTTTCGCCGTGCCACCAAACACGTCAAACAACACCACATCGCCGAGGTTTTTTTGCGCAGCCAACAGGCCGAGGGTGCCGCCGATCTGTCCCGCCCCGATCATCGCGATTTTCTTGCGTGCCATGTGAGAGTTCCGTTCGTGACAGCTTGCGCTGTGCGTTGACTGCCTGGTGAGATGCCGCGCACCCTAATCAGTGTCCGTTGTGCGCACAAGTGTCTCGCTCGCGGTTGGCAGCGGGGCGTTTCGCCACGGTGCCGTCGCGAGCCGTCAACGCTATGCTGTCAATCAACCGGCGATGGAACAGGAGCCTGCGATGGGATCAAACGGTTCACCGGGGTCGTTGTTGAAGGTGGATGACCTGGGGCTCGATGCCGAGGCACAACGCGTCGACGCGCTCGCCAGAGAGATCCTGCGCGAAAACTACGTCCAATTTGAGCTTGAGCGCCTCGAACTCGTCGAAGAAGAAAACACCGTGCGGGTGCGTGCCCGCCTGGTGCGGCCCGGTGCAGCCGACAAAGCGGAGCACCGCGACATTGAGGGCCAGGGCGTCGGCGTGATCGATGCGTTCATGGACGGGGTGATGGCGGTCTTCGCCAACGAATACCCAAGCCTCAAGACGGTCGCCGTCAGCGATTTCAAAATGGGCTCCGGCTTTGACGATGCGCAAGGGCGACGCTCCGATGCGATGGCGGTCGCGACCTTGCGCGTGAAAAACTCAGAAGGCGTCGAGTATGAATTCGTCCGCAAGACACCGTCGGTCACGCGATCAGCCGTGCGCGCTGCGCTCGATGCGCTGACGTTCTTCATCAACTCCGAACGCGCCTACGTGCAGCTTCAGCTCGCGCTCAACGACGCCAAAACACGTCGACGATCCGATTTGGTCGAAAAGTACCGCTCGCAGATGGGGACGCTCGTCCACGCGACTTCATACAGCGACGTCATCGAACGGTTGCGCCGCGACGCCACGTAGCTTTCGGTTACTTGCGGCCGTCGCAGAAGTTGTCTTCGCTTGGGGGGGCCGCGCACGTGGCCACGGCGCTGTCGCAGAAGTTCGAAAGGCAGTCGCGGTCGACGACACAATCGTCGCCGTCGTTGCGCAATCGCTTGCATGTGCCGTCAATGAAATCGCACGACAATCCCGACTGGCAGGTGCCTTGGCATTGCTCGCCCTCGCCTGGGACACCGACGCAGGCCCCGACCACTGTGCCCGTGTCGACGTCAACATCTTTGGGTAGACCTGTCGCGTCAAGCGCGACCTCACACGCCCCGCCATCTTGGCACTCCGCAGCGTCAGCGCAGGTGTCACCCGCTTTGACGGTGCCGTCGATGAAGATCAACGTGTCGCAGCCATTGGCGACGTCCAGCGTGCAGTTGTCGCGGTTTTTTGTGGCCTGCTCGATGCAGATGTTGGCCTGCTCTTCGTCAAACGTCGCGCGGCCGTTGGCGACCGATTCGTCGGCGCCCGCGATTGCTTTGCAAACGTCGCCGTACGCGTCTTGGCAATCCCCGGCGCTGCTGACGTAGGCGAACGCCCCGAAGCGATGCACTTCGTTGTCCTCGCAGCAGCGAAATGCGCGCTCGCAATCAAGCTTCACGAGTTGTTCGCAGGTGCTGACGCTGTTGTTGCAGCCACAAACCACCACGAACGCGAACAAGGGCAAGATGGTGCGCGCGGTCATTGGTTGCGTCCCGTGCAGAATTTGTCGTCGATGGTCGCCTTTTCAACGCCGCATTTGCCGCCGGAGCTGCACTGAAAGGCCGCGCACTGTTGCGGGTCGTCGCAGGCTTCACCATCCGCGCGCGCGCGCTCACAGACGTTGTCGACGTTGCAAAAGAGATTCTGACCGCACTCGAAATTGGGACAAGCGTCACCTTCACCGGGCTTTGCGAGGCACTCGCCTTGCGCGAAGCCTTCGTCGTTGACGGTCTTGGCGTTGCCGTTGTCCTCAAATGCGATGTCGCAGCTGCCCGACAAGCACTCGCCGTCGCCCGCGCACACGTCGCCATCTTTGACGGCGGGGCTGACGCCTTCGCAGTTTTGCGTACTAACGAACGCTTCAATGTCACAGCTGTCGGTGGCCGCGCGAATGGCGTCGGTGCATTTCGTCACTGCGTCGGCTTGGTACGTCATGCGGCCGGCGGCGATCGCGCGATCGTTGCCGCTATTGAGCAGCCCGCACAACGCGGCGTTTCTGTCGACGCACTCGGATTCAGAATTTTGGTACGCGAGGCCGCTGAAGTGCTCGATGCGTTCTTGGTCGTCGCAGGCTT
>JAYTVG010001109.1:0-2834 GCA_043744135.1 Deltaproteobacteria bacterium
CAAAGGTTGCCATCCGCGGCCAGGCTCGCCCACTGTGTAGCTGACGCTGTCGTCGACGAACGCGCCGTGGTTGAGTTCCCCCGCTGCGCTACAGGCCGCAAGCGCGACCATCGCCGCCACGCCGATCCACCGCGCCGCTCGCCTGCGTTGTTGATGCGCTTTCGTGCTGCGTGTTTGTGTCATCTCGCGTCCGAGGGTTGAGATTCGTGCGCTGGGGTGTCAGCGATTTCGTCGGAAGCACCCGTCAACGCGATGAACAGCTCCTCAAGCGTCGCTGGTGCGTCATCCGCCGCACGAGGCAGGCGCGCCTTGAGCTCTTGCACGCTGCCGTCTGCGACCAACACGCCACCGCGCATCACCAACACGCGGTCACATACGGCCTCAACGACGTCGAGTGTGTGCGTGCTCATCAACACGGTCGCGCCGCGTTGCGCCACTTCGCGCAACACGCGTTTGACCAATCGCATCCCTTGGGGATCAAGGCCGACCATGGGCTCGTCCACCAACAGCACTTTTGGCGTGCGCATCATCGCAGCCGCCAACAACACGCGCTGGCGCATGCCGTGGCTGTAGGTGCCGAGCAAGTCGTCCTCGCGCCCTTTGAGACCGAAGCGACTGAGCTCCTGCATGCCCTGCGTCTGAACTTGCGCGGCAGGCAAGCCATACAGGCCAGCGACGTACATGAGCAGTTCGCGCGCGCTCAAACGTTCCGGGACGTACGGGCGGTCAGGGATATAAGCGAGCCTCGTTTTGGCTTCCACCGGCTGGGTCGTGACGTCAAAACCATCGATCGAGGCCGTGCCCGACGACGGCACGAGCAAGCCCGCGATCATCTTGATGGAGGTGGTTTTGCCCGCGCCGTTTGGGCCTAAAAAGCCCACGACCTCGCCAGCGTGCAGTGTCGCCGTCAGGTCGCGCACGGCATAGCGAGCGCCAAAATGTCGCGAGAGGTTGTGCAGCTTCAACACAGCCGGGATGATACGCCACAATTGCACGCGTGGGCAGTGCGCTGCAGCCGCTTCACCGGTGCTAACATGCGCGTCGATGAACACGATTGCGCTCGACGTGATGGGTGGCGACGACGCGCCCGCGGCACCGCTGAGCGCGGCACTGCACTTCACGACGCGCCCTGGCTGCCCGCGCTTGGCGCTCGTCGGCGATCGCGCGCTTGCCTTGCAAGCGATGGCGACGCAACCCTGCGATTCAAGCCTGATTGAGCTGGTCCACGCGCCGGCCGCCATCTTGATGGACGCCGACCCAAAGGCGGCGCTCGCGCAACACCCTGACGCCAGCATCGCGGTCGCGGCGCGACTGGTAAAAAGTGGCGCGGCCGATGCGCTGGTGTCTGCAGGCAACACCGGCGCTGTCGTGCTTGCCTGTGCGCGCAGCTGGCAGCGGCTGGCGGGCGTGGCGCGCTGTGCGCTTGGTGCGGTGTACCCGACGAGCCGGCGCCGCGGAAAAAACCTCGACCCGTTCAGCTTGATTTTGGACGCCGGCCTCACCCTCGACGTCACCGCGGCCGACCTGGTGGCGTTCGCCGTGATGGGCACGGCGTACGCGCGCATCATCTCAAAAAACCCTTCGCCCAAAGTCGCGTTGCTGAGCAATGGCACCGAAGCAAACAAGGGCACCGCGGCCGTCAGTGCGGCGCATCGGTTGTTGGCGGCGCGTCACGACCTTGAATTCATTGGCAACATCGAGGGTCTCGATATCCCCAAGGGCACCGCTGACGTCGTGCTCACGGATGGATTCGTCGGCAACATCGTCATCAAGATGCTCGAGGGGATAGCGGACACCGTGCAAGGGCTGTTGAGCGATGCGGCGGACCAAAGCCTCGTGAACAAGGCGGGCTTAGCGTTGTTGGCGCCGGCGCTGGGCGAGCTGAAAAAGACCACCGACTGGCAGCAATACGGGGGCGCGCCGCTGCTCGGCTTTGAACATGTGTGCATCAAAGCGCACGGCCGCAGCAACGCACGTGCGATAAAAAATGCCATCCAGGTCGCAGATCGCGCAGTTACGAGCGACCTTGTCGGTGCGCTGCGCACGGGGCTCGCAGGGTTGTGAAGTTGTCGGTGCCAAAAGCTCGCCCAGCCGTCGCTAACACGCTGCCGGCCGCATCGAGATCAGACGCCCCTCAACGTTGTAGCCACAAGTCCAAGCCGAGCTCACGTGCGACCGCCGCGACGTCGTCGTTGTGGTGTGAGACGACCGCGTGCAGCCTGCACGGAGGCGCAGCGATGAGCCAGCGAAACGGCGACAACACCGCCGCGCCGCGAATCGGGCCACCGTCGTTTCGACCCTTTTGACGGTATCGAAGTGGCGCGAAGGCTGCGACGCCGGCGCTCAGGTAGGCGTCCGTAATGCCGGCATCGACGAGTGTCCCGACAAGTTGAAGCGCATCGGTGGCGTCCCAGGCGCCGGGTGCTAGGTCTTCCGCGGACACCACAACTGCGCTGCAGCGTGTTTGGGCGATGAGCTGCAGCACGCAGTCATGGCCTCGTGCCGTTGACAGCGCCGTGTGCAGCAAGCCGTCGTTGTCGAGCGCGAGGATCGGCATGAAGCCATGCGCACGGCACAGCGCGGCAGCGTCGACAAACGCCGCAAGGACCTGCTGCCATTGTTCAGCGTCGAGCACGTGGCACGTCCTGCCGGTGGTCGGCTCGACCGCGTCACAAAGGCCCGATGCTCTTTGCGCGGACCAACGCGCGGCAGCCGGACCTGCGTGGTCGAGGATCACGCCCGCGCAACCTGAAAGCGCACTGAGACGGTCCGATGTGCACAGCCACGCATCTTCACAGCGCCGGCCCAGCGCAGTGACGGCCAAGGTGGCCAAC
>JAYTVG010001110.1:0-2833 GCA_043744135.1 Deltaproteobacteria bacterium
GCTTGTGCAGTGGCCAATCGAGACCGGTGCGATCGGTGTCGTGCTCGCCCTCGCTGCCGTCGCGCTGTGGTGGCGGGGCCGTGCGACCGACACCACACGCAGCACGTGCATCGACGCCGGTGCCGTCGCTGCGCTGGTGTTCGCGGCGCTGACAAACGCGCTTGAGGTCGGCCAAACCGCAGCGCTCGTCGCTGTGTTGGTGGGGCTCGCACTCGGCGGTGACCTCGACGCACCGATGACGCCGTCGGCCGCGCCGCCAGCTCGTCTCGCGCATGCGCTTGCGGTCGCCGCCGTCGCGTTGTCGGCTACCATCGTCGTCGTGACCGCGGCGCGCGAGTCAGCGGTGCGGCAGCAAAACGACGCGGCCCTCAGTGGCGCCGCACCCCCAGCCGACGGCTATGTCGCGCTCGTGGCGTGGGACGTCGACGCCCAGCTCGCCGCGGCTCACGCGCGGGTGAACCAACTGTCCACGTGCGCGCCGCCAGCATGCGAAGACGCGGCGCGCGACGCGATGGCTCGCTTAGACGCGCTCGCCGGCCTCGAGCATCCGCAAGGAGCCGTCTTTGTCGCGCGCGCCCAGCTTAAGGCACGCACCGATGATACCGATGGCGCCCTCGACGACGTCGATCGCGCTTTGGACGTCGACCCAGGCAACGCGTCCGCACACCAGCTGGGCGTGATGCTGGCGGGTTCACTCAAAGAAGACGTGAGCGCACGTCGCGCTGACGCCATGGCTTTTGGTGTCGTCGTCGAGGTGACAGCGCCGTTAGGACACTGACGCGACGAACGCGCGCACGCCGGCGTCGAGTGCACGGCGATCGGCTGCCCGCTTGACCGCGATGTGCAGCAAGCGATCGCACAGCTGCGGCAGCACTACACCCGACAGCGCCCACAGGCGCGGGTACATCGACACGTTGGTGAAGCCAGGCAGCGTGTTGATCTCGTTTAAGAACACTTCGCTGGTGCGTTTGTCGACGAAGAAATCGACGCGCGCTAACCCGGCGCCACCGATCGCGTCCATGGCGGCGATCGCCATCGTTTTGAGCCGCGCAGCCATCGCGTCGTCGACGGGCGCGGGTGCGAGCAGCTTGGCATCGTCTTTGAGGTACTTGTCTTCGTAGTCGTAAAAATCTTTTCCGGGCACGATCTCGCCGAGCGCACTCGCTGCCAGCTCGCCAAGCTCACCGAGCACCGCGACTTCTACCTCGCGCGCCGACAGCCCCTTTTCAACGATCACGACGTCGTCAAACTGCAGTGCGAATGCCACCGCGGCCTCGAGGTGCGCGCGGGTGGCGACCTGCCTGCAACCCACACTCGATCCACCGACGGATGGCTTGACGAACAACGGCTCACCAAGCTTGTGCGCGCGATCGAGCGATGCGGCGCGCGCGGTAGCAAAGGCCCGACGCGTGATGGCGACGTAAGGCACCACCGGTAAGCCGACCGCCTCAAACAACCGCTTAGCGGCGAGCTTGTCCATCGCGATGGCGCTCGCTGCCACGCCGCAGCCGACGTAAGCGATGCCCAACATCTCAAACAACCCTTGCAGCGTACCGTCTTCTCCGTAGGTGCCGTGCACGATCGGAAACAACACGTCGAGGCCCGGCGACTTGAGCGCATCGAGCAGGTGATGCAAGCTGTGCGGCAGGGCGCCGTCTGGCACCGGTAGTGATTTTTCGCCGGCCAACAGTGCGGCGGTGGATGCTTGTGGCGATAGCCATGCACCATTTTCCGCGATGCCGAGCGCGGTGACGTCGTGACCGGCCTGCAACAAGCCCTCGCGCACGGTTTTTGCCGAGCGCACGCTCACCACGTGCTCCACGCTTCTTCCGCCAAACACCAGCCCGACGCGCATGTTCACTCCACGTTTTGCGTCTTGATACGCTAGGGCGCCGTTTCGCGCCACGTTACGGTGCACGCCGATCGGTCGCTGCTTGGCGTGCGTTTGAGCAGAAGCCACCGGGTCGCTGGTCGATTCCCGCCCGCCACATCGACGCGATGTTTGATTCCCTGCCGGCGCTGGCACACGATGCGCCTGTGCGCGTGCTGGTGTTGCTGATGTTGTGCGCGGGTCTGTCGTCGGACCCGTCGGCGACGCGCGCGCAAGCACATGGCGCACTGCGGTTGGCGGGGTTGTCTGATGGCATCCCGGAAGCGTTTTTGAAGTTGGTGAACGGCGCCATCAAGGGCTCGATTTCAGCGAAGTCCATTCGCTACGACGCGCCGTCGACGATCGTGCTGCAGGACGCCACCTTGCGCGATCCCGAAGGGGACGTCGTCGCCCGCGTCAAAAGCGCGCACGCAACGGTGGCTTTGACGCCGCTGCTCAGCGGCGAGGTGGTCATCACCGACATCGGCTTGGATGCGCCGAGCCTCGACCTCAAGCTGCACACACACGGCGACGACAAAAATAGCCTGAACTTGCTTGAAGCCCTGACCCCAAAAAAGCCGCCGGACAAAAGCAAGAGCGACGCCGGCATGTTTCGCATCGACGCCATCACGGCCAATAACGGCGCGTTTAGTTTTACGGACGCAAGCAACGTCACGGTCATCGCTGACAACATCGACGCGCGCGCCAGCGTCGACATCGATATGTTGCGCGACTCTGTGCTGGTCTCGGTGACGCAAGGGCGCGTGCGCTCAGGCGCGGTGAAACTCAAGCAGCTCGACATCCCGATCACGAACTTTAGTGCTGACAGCATTCGCGTGCTGCGCGGCACCCTCGATTTACAAGGCATCAGCGCGACGGTCGCGGGCGCCAAGGTGACGATGGCGGGCAGCCTCGCGATGAAGAGCCCCGGCAACTTCGGATTTTCCGGCATGGTCACGGCAC
>JAYTVG010001111.1:0-2831 GCA_043744135.1 Deltaproteobacteria bacterium
GCGCCGCAGCGGCCCGCCGTGCACCGCTGGGGCGCGCATTGCGTGTCGCTGTCGCACAGCTTGCCGTCGAGATTGGGCGCCTCGACAAAGCACCCCGGCGTGGCCAGCACAAACATCGCAATGGGCAGCGCGCGTGGCGTCATGGCTCGACCACCACCGTCGCTATCGCGCTCGCGACCACGACCGCGGCGAACACCACGCTGCCGCCAAACAGCACATTCGCGAGCGCCGCGCGGCCGCGTGCGTCTTGGTACGTCGCGCTCGCGACCGCGGCGCGTGAGGCGGCTTGCGCATCACGCGCGGCGCTTTTTGCGGAGACACCGACGACGACACCGGCGGTCACGCAGCTCAGCGCGGCCAATGTCGCGCCACCGCCAAGCGCCAGCGGCCAGGTCGCAAAATGCGCTGGTTCGTCTGCCAAGGTCGATGAAGCGCTCGCTTCACTTGCCAGCTTCGGTGCGCTCGCGTCCGACGGCTTGCGCGCTTGTGCTGGCGATGTCGGTGTGCTGGTGGTGCGCGCCGTTGGCGCCCGCATCGCTGCTGCGGGTAAATTTGGCGCGAGCTCGGGCGCTGCGGGCATCGGTTGCGGTGCCGTCAGCACGGTCGGTGGCGTCGGATCCTGCAGCGCTTGTGACTCCACCGTGGTCGCCAGCGTCGGCGTCGTTGTCGGTGCCGTCGCCGTCAAGTTCGTTGTGGTCGTTGTCGTTGTCGTAGCCGTGCGCGGCGGCGGCGGACTCGACGGCGTCACCGACGCGGCTCGGCGGGCCCGCGCGCGCGGGGAAGGCTGCGGCGCATGCAGTTGCGCGCTGACCTCAGCGATGTGCGCGCGGATCTTCGGTGAGATGCGCTCGGGGATCGCAAGGTCGTGTTGTGCGCTCAGTGCCGCGCGCAGCTGGACGTCGGCGGCGCGCGCGTGCCCGAGCTCAAGTTCGACGATGCCCAGCCACAACTGGGCGCGCGCACGTTTCGGTCCCGTGAGCTGCGACGAAGCGGTGACGAGGTCAGCACGCGCCGTTTCAAAGTCCAAGTCCTCGTACGCCGACAGCGCATGCTGAAACGGCGCGTCGGGTTGCGACGCCAGCGCGGCCAAAATGATCAAGAGCGCAGACACAAAGGCATCCTACTCCCGCGCACGGCACTGCGGTACTACGCCGCCTCGGTCGAGCTGCCGATGGTGTTTGTGCGCTGGGGCGAAACCGGCCGCGCGTTGTTAGCGAGGCAGCGGGCCCGTCATCTCCGTATGCGTTCCGAGCAACTCCACCCGTCGGCCGTCGGGGTCTTGTAAAATCGCGCTGACGCCCCAGGGCCGCGGGCGCGCTTCTTCGATCACTGTGGCCCCGAGCAGCTTGAGCGCGGTGACCGCCCCTTGCAGGTCCGCCACCGTCAGCCCTAGCGCGGTGCCGGTTTGCGGCGGCTGTTCATGCACTGAGGCGTACACGGAAACGTGCACGCCCCCTACCGCGCAGGCGAAGTGTACGGGGCCGCCGTGGCGCCGCTCGACCAAGCCGACCCCACAGCCTCGATAAAACGCCACCGATTTATCGAGGTCGTTGGCGTGTAAAACCAGGGCGGAAACAGCAAGCATCGACGTCACCATGAAAGAAGGCTGCGAGCTTCATCGACGACATCCGCGTCCGACAGCAGATGCGCGTCTTCCAACGAGGGCGCGTACGGAACCGGCTGATCGATAGCACCTCGCACCCGCACCGGCGCATCGAGATCGGTAAAGCATTCCTCACTGATGCGTGACGCGATGCTCTCGAGGATCGATCCGGTGCGACCGTCCTCGCCCACCAACAGCACCTTGCCCGTGCGGCGCACCGTCACGCCGATCTTCACCCAGTCGAGGGGTGCAAGCGACCGCAGGTCGAGCACGTCGCACTGCGCGCCCTCGCCCGCGAGGGTTTCGGCGGCCCGCAGCGCTTTGTGCACGTAAGCACCGTACGCGATAAGCGACAAATCTGAGCCCAAGCGACGAAAGGCCGCAGACCCTAGCGGGATCGGCGTCGGGGCGTGCTGGTGCAGCAGTTGTTTGATCTTCGGCTCGCGGTACAGGGCGATGTGCTCGTAAAACAGCACTGGGTCGTCGTCCAACACGGCGCTCATCATAAGCGCACGCGCATCGTGTGGTGTCGAAGGTGCGACGATCTTGAGGCCGGGCGTGCGGTAAAACCACGGCGCCGTGTCTTGCGAATGATACGGCCCAGCGCGCCGCAGGCCGCCCCAGGGCATGCGCAACACCATCGGCACCTTGGTTCCAGCGCGATAACGCAGCTTGGCTGCATTGTTGACGACTTGATTGAAGCCGCTCGCGACGAAATCGTTAAACTGCATCTCGCCGATGGGGCGCAAACCCTCAAGCGCCGCACCGACGCACGCGCCCACGATGGCGCCTTCAGCGATCGGGCTGTTGACGAGACGGTCCGCGAATTGCGCGACCAACGGTTTGAGCAACAAAAACGCGTTGCCGTAGGGCGGGCCAACGTCTTCACCCAAGATGAAACTGCTTGGGATTGCCGTGAGCACGTCGCTGAGCCCGCGACCGATGGCATCTAAATACGTTGCGCCTTGGGGCGAAAATGCCGGCGCCTCCTCCACCACCGCGTCGCCGCCGCCCGACATCGTCGCGGCCGAGCTTGGCTGCGCAGGTGACGGCCACGCGCGCGCCTTGAGTGCGACGACGGCGGCCTCGACGCGGGCGAGCGCGGCGTCTTTCATCGCATCCACGTCGGCAGCAGTCACGACCCCTAGCGCGACCAGTTTCGCAGCGTACGACGCCAGCGGGTCGCGCTGGCGCCAAGCGCGGTATTTGTCCTTGTCGACGTAACCGG
>JAYTVG010001112.1:0-9464 GCA_043744135.1 Deltaproteobacteria bacterium
CAGCCGGCAGAAACGTCCGCCGACCGCGCATCCTGGCTGCGGCCGATTTCTACATCATGCCGCCCATACCGCCCATGCCACCCATACCGCCCATGCCCGCGCCGCCGCCGCCGCCTGCGGGTTTGGCCTTTTTGTCTTCGGGCTCGTCGGCGATCATCGCCTCGGTGGTGAGCAGCAAGCTCGCCACTGACGCGGCGTTTTGCAGCGCCGAGCGGGTGACCTTGGTCGGGTCGATGATGCCCCAGTCGAGCATGTCGCCGAACTCTTCGGAGGCTGCGTTGAAGCCGAAGGCACCTTTGCCCTCGAGCACCTTGTTGACGACGACGGAGCCTTCCCAACCTGCGTTTTGCGCGATCATGCGCAGCGGCTCTTCGATCGCGCGGCGCAGCAGCTTGACGCCGGCTTGCTCTTCCGTCGTGAGGTCGAGCTTGTCGAGCGCCTTGGCGCAGCGCAACAGGGCCACACCGCCACCGGGGACGATGCCTTCTTCGACTGCAGCGCGCGTCGCGTGCAGTGCGTCTTCCACGCGCGCCTTCTTCTCTTTCATCTCGATTTCGGTGGCAGCGCCGACCTTGATCACGGCGACGCCGCCAGCGAGCTTGGCCAAACGTTCTTGCAGTTTTTCTTTGTCGTAGTCCGACGACGTCTCTTCGATCTGCGCGCGGATCATCTTGATGCGTGCTTGGATCTCGGTGTTTTTGCCGTCGCCGTCCACAATCGTGGTGTTGTCTTTGTCGACGCGGATGGTTTTTGCGGTACCCAAGTCGGCGAGCGTGACGCCTTCCAGCTTTTGGCCGCGGTCTTCGCTGATGAGCATGCCGCCCGTGAGCGTCGCGATGTCTTCCATCATCGACTTACGGCGATCGCCAAAGCCCGGTGCCTTGACCGCGCAGATGTGCAGGGTGCCGCGCAGCTTGTTGACCACTAACGTCGCCAGGGCTTCGCCCTCGACGTCTTCAGCGATCACCAGCAACGGACGGCCCGACTTCGCCACCAGCTCAAGCAGCGGCAGGAAGTCCTTCATGTTCGAGATCTTCTTTTCGAACATCAAGATGTAGGGCTTTTCCAACAGCACTTCCATGCGGTCGGGGTTGGTCACGAAGTAGGGCGAGAGGTACCCGCGGTCAAACTGCATACCGTCGACGACTTCGAGGGTGGTCTCAAGCGTCTTGTTCTCTTCGACCGTGATGACGCCTTCTTTGCCGACCTTGCCCATCGCTTCGGCGATGATGCCGCCGATGGTCTCGTCGCCGTTGGCCGAGATGGTGCCGACCTGCGCGATGTCTTTTTCGCCCTTGGTCGCTTTGCTGAGCTTTTTGAGCTCTTCGACGATGGCGACGACGCCTTTGTCGATGCCGCGCTTGATCTCCATCGGGTTGTGGCCGGCTGCGACCAACTTCGAGCCTTCGCGAAACAAGCCCTGTGCGAGCACGGTCGCGGTCGTGGTGCCGTCGCCAGCGGTGTCTGAGGTCTTTGAAGCGACCTCTTTGACCATTTGCGCGCCCATGTTTTCAAACTTGTCGTCGAGCTCGATTTCCTTGGCAACCGTCACACCGTCTTTGGTGATGGTGGGGGCGCCGAAGCTCTTTTCGATGACGACGTTACGGCCCTTGGGACCGAGCGTCACTTTGACGGCATTGGCAAGCGTGTCGACGCCGCGGAGGATTTTTTCGCGGGCGCGGGTGTCAAAAATGATGGACTTTGCGGTCATGGTGAGCTCCTAAAGGTCAGTTTAAAAAAGACTGGTTCAGTGAATTCGTTCATCGAAGCGATGAACAAGAAATCCGGGCGGGGAAGTCAAGGCACAACCGCGCGGGCGCGGCCGGCCATGGTGCGCACAGCGCTTAGCCGAGCACGCCAAGCAGGTCGTCTTCGCGCAGCAGCAACCAGGTTTCGCCGCCGACTTTCACTTCGGTCTCCGCATACTTCGCGAACAACACGCGGTCGCCGACTTTGACCTGCATTGAGCGGATGGTGCCGTCATCGAGCAACTTGCCGTTGCCGACCGCCATGATCTCGCCTTCCATGGGCTTTTCTTTGGCGCTGTCGGGGATGATGATGCCGCCCTTGGTCTTTTCTTCGCCGTTGAGGCGTTTGACGAGGACGCGGTCGTACAAGGGACGCAGCTTTTGTTGGGCCATGGTGTGCTCTTTCGTTGTGCGGTGGCAAACCCACCGCGGGGAAACGTGAATCCACCGCCCGCGGGAGGTGAACGGAGATTTTGGCACTCGACGATCGCGAGTGCTAACGGCCGCACAGTAAGACCCAGGTCACATGCGTCAAGACGATCTCCTACCTTTTCGCACAAGTGTCGCGTTTTCGCGGACTTAGGCAGAAGTTGCTACGCTTCGGGTTGGCAGCACCAGATCGCAGACTCCACTTGGCCGCTTTGACAAGGACAACCGCCAGATGCTCACGACCAACGCCAGCATGCGCGACTATTTTCGTGAATGCCTCACGCACGCACTCAAAAGGCAGCCGGTGACGCTCACAGACACCGCACAGGTGTACGTCGTCAATCTGCTGTCGGAGTTTTCGCGCAGTGAAAATGTCTATGCCGGTCTCGGCGCGGGTGAGCGCCCCACACTGGCCGAGTTTTTGGCGCGCGCGAGCGACGCGGACCCGCATGAAGCACTGCGCATCTACAAACACATGGGCGACTCGAGTTTGTACCATTCGGGGTTTTTCAAGGAGAGCATCGAACGCAGCGGCCTCGACTACTACGTGTCGATGGGGTGCAGCGCGTACGCGAACGTGGCGGGATTGATGCGTCCCACCGCGGCAACGTCGAGCGCGCTGTTTTCTGAGCTCGCGGATCGTTTCGAGGCGCTGGTGCGCTTGCTCGACGCCATGAGCTTACACGGGGCACAGCATAAGCATGCCGACGACAGCAAGGTGTTGGCACTCGTGGAGCGCTACCAGCGCACCGGCGACAAAACCGTGCTCAACGCGCTCAAGCAAAGCGGCATCGTGCTGCGCCCCGGCATCGACAGCGACGACGATCTCGCGAACTAGTCGACGCGCCCGTCCACGGTCGCTGCTGACACATGAGCACGCGCGTCGTTTGAATCGACACGTCTGACGGCCGGTCGTGCGTTTTGGTGGCATAGATGGGTCGTGATTCAGACCGTTGACATTTTTGTCAATGGTCGGCAGCGTGCGGTCATGACGCGCCAGGCTTCCTCCTCGTTTTACCTCGACAACGACGATCTGCGCTTCCAGCTGTCGCGGCTCGACTGGGCCACCATCGTGCAGCTGCAAGAAGACGCGTTTAACGACGCGGACAGCTTCAAAGACGCCACGGAAGCTCGACAGTTTTACGAAGACGTGTTCGTGCAGGTGGGCGAGTTCATCGCCAAAGAGATTGCACCCCACGAAGCTGAACTCGATGAACAGCACCCGATCGTCAAAGACAACGATGTCGTGAGGCCCAAGCGCATCGAGAAGATCACCGACGAGCTGCACCGCATGGGCGTGTTGGCGTTGACGATTCCACGCCGGCTGGGCGGGTCAAACGCGCCGCTTTTGGTGCAGCAAGTCATCACCGAAATGATGACGCGTGCCGATGCCAGCGTCGTGGCTGAGTATGGCTTTCACGGTGGTATCGGCCAAGCGCTGATGTTTTACTCGATCGAAGAAGGCAGCGCCGAAGTCAAAGACGGCGTGCCGGTGAAGACCCGCTTTGACGACGTCGTGCGGCGCATCGCGCAAGACGGCGAGTGGGGCGCGATGGTGCTGACGGAGCCGCAAGCGGGTTCTGATTTGGCGAAACTGCAAGCACGCGCGGTGCCCGTCGACGCACAAAACGAGCGCGGCTTGTGGAAGCTCACCGGCCAAAAGATCTTCATCACCGCGGGTCACGGTGACCACCACCTCGTCATCGCGCGCACCGAAGACGAAACGAAGGTCCCTGGGCTCAAGGGCTTGTCGATTTTTTACGTGCCGCGTTTTGTCGATGCGCACGGCAAACGCGCCAAGCGCACGGATACAGACGCACGTAAAAACTTCGTGATCGGCGGGGTCGAGCACAAGATGGGCCAGCACTCGGCGGTTGCCGCCACCATCCACTACGAGGAGAGCTTTTGCGAGCTGATGGGGCGTCGCGGCGACGGTTTTGCGTACATGCTGACGTTGATGAATAACGCGCGCGTCGCGGTGGCGATGGAGGCGATCGGCACCTGTGAGGCTGCCTACCGCATGGCCAAGGCGTTTGCGCAACAGCGCGTCAGCATGGGCAAGCCGATCGCTGAGCACGAGATGATTGCCGACTACCTCGACGAGATGGAGGTGGCGTTGCGCGGCTTGCGCGCCGTGACGTTTGAAGCCGCCTACCACGAAGAGGTCTACAACCGCCTGCGCGTGCAAATAAAGCTGCGCCCGAGCGCCGACCCTGCGCTGCGCCAGGAGCACGAAAAACGTCTCAAACGTCACGGTCGTAAAGCCCGCCACCTCACGCCGCTCATTAAATATTTCGGCGGCGAAGAGTGCGTGCGTCAGGCGCGTATGTGCATGCAGATCATGGGCGGCATCGGCTACGTCAAAGAGACCGGTGCTGAAAAGCTCTTGCGCGATGCGCTGGTGATCCCAGTGTACGAGGGCACGTCACAGATTCAGTCGTTGATGGCGCTTAAGGACAATCTGCAAGGCGTCATCCGCAACCCTGCGCGCTTTTTATCGGAAGTGGCGCGCGCGCGTTTAGAGGCATTGTCGCCGCGTGACGGCGTTGAGCGCGGTGAAGCGAAAATTCGTTCGTACGCGCTGAGTGGCATGCAAAACATCGTGATGCGCATCGCCGCGGACAAGCTTGGCGACGTGCGTGGACGCCCGATGACGCAGTGGCGCAAGGCCTTCATGAAGGATTGGGATCCGCAGCGGGACTTCGCCTACGGCATGTTGCACGCGGAGCGTTTGACCAAACTGCTGTGTTACTCGGCGATCGCAAAGACGCTGGTGCGCCAGGCGCAGCAAGCCAAAGGCACCGCTGATGAGGCCGATCGCATGGATCTCGCCGCGCGCTTTATCGACCGCTTTGAGCCCCGCGCGCGCGGTGTGCTGATCGAGATCGAGTCGATGGGACCCAGCGTGCTCAACCGCGTCTTGGGCAAAAAAAAACCGAAGACACGCGAGCCGGTGGCAAAAGCCGCTGAGTGAAGCATACTCGGGGGATGGTCATCGTTCGCCAATCTCTGCGTGTGCTCGCGTGCGTAGTGGCCCTGTCAAGCGCCCTGTCGACGACTGCGCGCGCGGACGACATGGAGATGCTGTTTGGTCAAAAGGCCAAACCGTTCATCGATCCCGCGGGGTTTTACGCTGTGGTCTTCCCGCACGGCTTTGATTGCGAAGCGCGCCCGCGACGCGTCGAGTGCCACGGTAACCGCGGCGGGCAAGCCAAGCTCGTCGTCGATGTCGTCGACACGCCGGTGTCGGCGACGCCCGAGTTGGTGGTCTTAAACGAAGTCGAGCGCTTCAAAAAGCAGCCCCACTTTCAACTGCTCAAACAGGCCAACGCCAAGATCGACGGCTCGCCCGCGATCTACGCCGCCTACAGCTACGACTACTTGGGCAACGTCGAGTACCCGGTCGGCGTCAAGGCAATGTATCTGGTGCGGCCGACGAAAACGTACATCATCCATTTCGAGTGTCCGCTGGGTGCCTTTAGGGACTACGCGAAAGATCTCGATCTGGTGTACGCGAGCTTTCGCCCCGCTCGCCTCGACGCGGCGGGCAACCCGATTTTAGAAGACCTCAAGCCACAAAAGCTCGACACCACCAACGGCGCGCTACCGGACGTTGGTCGCTCACTCAAGTCAGGCTATTGACGCGGACAGCGAGCTGCACTTTGTGGTGGCTTCGAGAGCTGAGCCGCAAAATCAAACGTCGACTTCGCAAGTCGACGTCGTCAGCATGCTCGCGAATGACGCGGGCGACCGTCTCGACTTTGAGCGGTTGTGGCGCACGATGACGATGTCGAACTGAGCGCATGGTCACTGATGCGCGCAGCCGGCAACGCCCAAGGCCGTACCGTGCGCGATCGCGCGGGCGTTGCTAAATGCCCCCGGCGATGCGACCCGAGCTCACAGGTTCGTGGTGGGAATCAACTTCTGTCACCTGCCTACCGTCGAAGGTCACCTCGCGGGTCGATGAACAACGCACTTCGCCAGCTTGCTGCGATCCCCTAAAAGCCGGCCATTGAACGAATTGCTGCGCACCAGCCACCAACGGAAATACGCCACATGAGCCCCGAAAAAACGCCCTCTACGATTGCCGCGGCAGCCGTATTTTCACTTAAACTTCGTCAAAATCCCGACACGCCTGCGCGCACCATTGATGGCGAAGCGATCGTCATCACTCCGGCGGACTCGATGCTGCACAGCCTCAATGATACGGCGACGTACATATGGGATCGCGCCGATGGCACAAAGACGCTGCACGAGATCTGCGCTGAGATGGCGGACGTGTTTGACATTGATGACACGACACTGCGCGCGGACGCGCAGGCGTTCGTCGTTGACGCCATCGCACGCGGCCTGCTGCTCGGCGACGCGCGCTGACGCGTGTGCCGAGACGCACCGCTGTGCGCCGCTTAGATCTGCACCTTGAGGAACGGTCCTTGATGTGCGAACCGTCCCCTTGAGGAATCCCCCATGCGCATGTTATTTACTCTCCGTGTTGTGGCGTTGTTTGCGGTTGCCGGAGTCGTTCCGTTGGCACTTGGTCAAGGGTGTTGTTGCGGCTCGGACTGCACCGCTGCACCGATTGAGAAAACCGCGGAGCTGATCTTCGACACGCTTGACGCCAGCTACAACGAAGCGGACGACGTCGACACGGCCACCGCGGGCGTGCAAATCGACGTGGGCGTGATCTTAAAGAACGACGACAACAGCGGCTACAGCGACGTCACCTTGTCAAACGTCACGAACGTCACCTCGAGCACCGTTGCGTTGAACAGCGGCCGCGCGACCGCGCGACTCACACTCGTGGGTGGCATTGCTCCCGGGCGCGTCAACGAACTCACCGTGGCCAGCACCAACAGCAAAGACAAGACCATCACCGCGGCAGCCACCGTCACCCTGGTGGTGGCCGACTTCCCCCCGCCGGCAGCAAGCTGCACGTTCACGCAGCCGCTAAATAGCGACGTGCTCACCAACAACAACGTGCTGATCGCGGTGCGCTGTTCGGGTGGTGATGCGCAAAATGCCGCGCAGCAGGCGTTGCTCGCGAGTGGCACCGTGGCCATCGTCGCTGTCGACGGCGATGAGGACGTCACCAACAGCGACAACGCGGTGCTGCAAGCTGGCGTGGCGACGTTGACGCTGCCGATCGGTGGCACTGGTGCACACACCCTTTCCGTCACGCTCGTGGACACGGCAAACCTCTTCGGCGCAGCCGTCGGCGAGACCATCGACATTGCGCTGAACCTCGCCGCGTCGAGCGTTGTGGTGCTCGCACCCACCGTTGGTGGCACGTATACCGACGCAGATGATCTCGACAACATCCCGGCAAACGGCATTAGCCTCGACGTCACCGGTACTTCGCCGAGTAACGGCGCGCCCGCTACCTTCACCGTCAGCTGCGACGGGCAGCCCCAACAACAAGGGGACCTCACGCTGAGCGCACAGGCTGGCGCGTTCGCGTTCACCGGCCGCATGCAAAACCTCGTCGGGCCTTCGTGCACGGTCGCGGTCGCGGTCGCCGGCCAGCTTGCCGTGAACGTGCCGTTTGACGTCGATGCTGCTGGCGCGGCGCACCTCGCCGTCGACATCACGCCCGACGCCGACGCCGACGGTTTTTACGAGCTCGCCGATGACAGCCAGCCCGCGAGCGCTGCCACCGTCGACGTCCCAGTCACCATCACGCCGACTCTCGACGCCGGCACGTTCACCGGAACGCTCGCCGTCACCGATGGCAGCGGGGCCAACGTCAGCCTCCAAGATCTTGGCGCGCTGGTAGACGGCGTGGCGACGGGCGCAGTGGTCGCATTGCCCGTCGGTGATGCGAGCCGCTATCGCATCGCGGTCATCGCCACTGACGGCGCCGGCAACGACAGCGCTGCGTTCGGCGGCGACGTCGTCGTCGACACGGTCGCGCCGTTTGTGTCATTTTTCAGTGTTGGTGATGGCGGCTCCTTCAATCTCGACAATGACATTGATGTCGTCGCTGCTGGTCTGCAAGTGCGCATCACGCTACTAACGTCGCTTGACGTGGTGCAGTGCGTGGTTTCCCTCGACGGTGTCGACATCGTCGCCGCGGTCGCAAACGGTGCCTGCCTCGCGAGCACCGGCAGCATCACAGACGGCGCGCATATCATCAGCGCGCGCGTCGTCGACGGTGCCGGTCAAACCGGCAGCGCCGGGCCCATCAACGTCACCTCTGACGGCAGCGCGCCCGTCGTCACCGCCATCGTCGTTGTAGCCGCGGGCGCTGATGGCGTCGTGAACATCGCCGACAACGGCGGAGCTGCGGCAGGCAACGTCACATCGACCGTCAACGTCAGCGTGTCGTCCGATATGACCGGACGCGCCGTGACGCTCAGCGGTCCCGGTGGCATCGCAACCGCCACCGTCGTTGCCGGCGTTGCGAGCTTCGCGGCCTTTGCGTTGGTGCAAGGTGCAAACGCCTTGACGGTGGCAGGGACTGACGCGGGCAACAACGCTTTTGATGTGACGACGACGTCAGCCTCGGTCATCGTCGATACCGTTGCCCCCGTGATTGCCATCCAAAGTCCGGCGGCGGGCAACCTCGCGCGCGCTAACGACGTCGACCTCGCGGCGAATGGTTTGCAAGTTGAGGTCGTCGTGGCGAGCGACGCGGGATCGACGGTCGCCTCCGTCAGCGGTGCAGCCGCCGCAGCGATGGGCGCCCTCGTCAACGGTTTTGCGGTCATCCGCGCGACGCTCAGCGAAGGCTCAAACACACTGAGCGCGTCGGTCACAGACGCCGCCGGCAACCCCGCCACCTCACCCTCGGTCACTGTCGTCGTAGACAGCGTGCCACCGGTGTTGGCGCTGGTCGCAACCGCTGTCACCCCCGCCAGCGACGTCGACGGTACCACGAACGGGATTCAAGTGAATGTGTCAGTGACGCCGACGGGCCTCGACGCAGGGCGCACCATCACGATCGCGAGCAGCGTCGAAGGCGACATTGGCACCTGCAGTTCCGCTGGCGATGGCGTCGTGGTTTCGTGCCGCGTGACGTATTTTTCGACCAACACGCACGTCGTGACAGCGATCGCGAGCGATCCGTTTGGCAACATCGGCACGTCAAACAGCGTCAGCGTAAGCGTCAACACGGGTCTGTTTTTCGTGAACGTCACGTCGCCACCGCTGCGCGTCGGCTTTCGTTCCGTGGGCATCGCCGAAGACCAAAACCCCAACGCGGCGGGCGCGCAGCTGACGGTCACCGGCGTGACGGATGCTCCCGCGGGCGCAAGCGTCTCAGTGCGGCTCGGCGGCGCTGACATCGGC
>JAYTVG010001113.1:0-2829 GCA_043744135.1 Deltaproteobacteria bacterium
TGCAAGTTCACCAACGAAACGCGCTTGCATATGGAAGACGCCAGCGCCCACACCGGCTTGAAATTTCTCGCGGCGCTCAACGGCACCGCGGCGGGCGGCGGCTACGAACTCGCGCTTGCGTGCGATCGCATCTTGCTGCTCGACGACGCATCCAGCGCCGTCAGCTTCCCCGAAGTGCCGCTGCTTGGGGTGTTGCCGGGCACCGGCGGCCTCACGCGCATCACTGACAAACGCAAAGTCCGTCGAGATCTATGCGATGTGTTTTCCACCGTCGCAGAAGGCGTCAAGGGCAAGCGCGCGGTGGACTGGAAGTTGGTGGACGCGCTGTCGCCGAAGTCGGCGTGGGTGGAGTCCACCAAGCGCGAGGCCGCAGTACTGACCGGCACGAGCTCACGTCCAGGTGCTGGTGCGGGGGATCAAGGCGTGCACCTCGACAGCGTCAACTACAAGCACGACGGCAACAGCTGGACTTACGAGTACGTCACGCTCGTCATCGATCCAAAGAAGCGCACCGCCGAGATCACAATGAAAGCGCCGTCGAGCAAAGAGCCATCCAGCGCCGACAGCATGCGAAAAAAGGGCAGCCGTCTGTGGGCGCTACAGGCGTTTCGCGAGCTCGACAACGCGATTTTAAACTTGCGCCTCAATCATCTCGACGTCGGCTTCATCACGCTCAAGACCGAGGGCGCGGATCCGACATTCTTGCTCGAAAGTGAGCGCGCCGTGCTCGCCAACCAAAACGATTGGTTTTGCCGCGAGGTGCTGCACCATATGAAGCGCGTGCTCAAACGCCTCGACGTCACCAGCCGCACGTTTTTGGCGGTGGTGGAGCCGACGAGTTGTTTTGTCGGTTGCCTCGCGGAGCTGTTGTTGATCGGCGATCGCAGCTACTTGCTCGACGATCCGGACGCACAAACGCCGGCGCGCATCTTGCTCACCGCGATGAACAACGGCCCGCTGTTGATGGGCAACGGCTTGACGCGCATGCAGACGCGGTTCTTTGGTGACGACGTCACGCTCGCTAAGCTCACGGCGCACCTCGCGAGCGGCGAGCAGCGGCCAGTGGGCGCGGATGTGGCAGAAAAGCTCGGCCTCGTGACCTACGTGCGCGACGAGATCGACTACCCCGACGAGGTGCGCATGTTTGTCGAGGAGCGTACTGCGCTGTCGCCCGACGCGCTCACCGGCATGGAGAGCAACTTACGCTGGCCCGGCCCTGAGACCATGGAGACGCGCATCTTTGGTCGGTTAAGCGCCTGGCAGAACTGGATCTTCATCCGTCCAAACGCCACCGGCGATAAGGGCGCACTCACCGTGTATGGCACGCCCGACAGGCCCACCTTCGACATGAGGCGCACTTGAGCACGCGCCCGTCGAGGTTGTTGTGGTGCGCGCTGTGTGCGTGTGCGCTTGTGGATGCGTGTGCGACGCCGACGGAGACCATGAAAACGTCGGTGCGCGATCAGGCGGTAAGCGACCTCGGCTGCGACGTCGGCAGCATCAGCATCACGCAACTGCGCCCCACAACCAAAGTCGTCGATGGTAGGCGAGGCAAAGTGGAGCGCACCACGTACGCAGCCAAAGGATGCGGCGACTACCGGGCGTATGTCGTTGAATGCGCCAAAGGCAACTGCCACGTCGACGCCATCGTTGAAGATCCAGAAGCGAAACAGCAACGCCAGCAAAATGCAGGAGCGAATCCATGACCAGCACCTCCGTCATCTCCAACGATAAAATCCCAAATAACGTCGACCTGTCGTCGGACAAACGCTTGCAGCGCGCACTCGAGCAGTGGCAGCCGAGCTTTTTGTCGTGGTGGAAGGATATGGGCCCAGAGGGGTTCCAAGAAAAAGACGTGTACCTGCGGACTGCGGTCAGCGTCGACGTCGACGGGTGGGCGATCTTTGATCACGTGCGTATGCCCGACTATCGCTGGGGCATCTTTTTGCAGCCGCGTGACGTCGACCGCAAGATTCCCTTCGGCGACAACTATGGCCAGCCCGTTTGGCAAGAGGTGCCCGGCGAACACCGAAACGCGCTGCGTCGGCTGATCGTGACCCAAGGCGACACCGAGCCCGCGTCCGTGGAGCAACAGCGTTTGCTGGCGCAAACCGCACCCTCTTTGTACGACATGCGCAACCTGTTTCAGGTGAATGTGGAAGAGGGACGACATCTGTGGGCGATGGTGTATTTGCTCCACAGTTACTTTGGCAAAGACGGCCGAGAAGAAGCGGACGAACTGCTGCAAAGACGCTCGGGCAACCAGGACAAGCCGCGCATCCTGACCACGTTCAACGAGCCAATTGTAGACTGGTTGAGCCTGTTTATGTTTACGATGTTTACCGACCGAGACGGCAAGTATCAGTTGCTAAGTTTGGCCGAGAGTGGCTTCGATCCACTCGCGCGCACGTGTCGCTTCATGCTGACCGAAGAGGCGCACCATATGTTCGTGGGCCAAACCGGCGTGCGTCGGGTGGTCAAGCGCAGCTGTGAGTTGATGAAGGAGCACAACACCCAAGACATCGGGCCGTTTGGTGGGGTGCCCCTCGCGCTCATCCAAAAGTACGTCAACTTTTGGTACGCCAGCTCGCTGGACTTGTTCGGCAACGAGAAGTCGTCAAACGCGGCGAGCTACTTCGCGTCGGGCCTCAAGGGGCGCGCGCACGAAGCCAACTTTGCCGACCACTTGGCGCTCGAGGGGGCGTACACGATGCAAGTGCTCAACGGCGACACCATCGGCACTGAAGAGGTGCCGCTGCGGGTGGCGATGAACGAGATCTTGCGCGACGGCTACGTGAAGGAAAACGACAGTGGCGTGCAAAAGTGGAA
>JAYTVG010001114.1:0-9464 GCA_043744135.1 Deltaproteobacteria bacterium
CCATACCGTATGCTCGAACAGCTGGGCGCGCAGCTCCGTTTGCGAGATGGCCTTGAGCTTGCCCAAGTACCGATGCTCGCGGATGCCGCGGCCCAAGTATGCGCCGCCAAACGCGATGGGCTCAAGGGTGCCGCCGATGCGTGCGAGCTCTTCGGTTGACGGCTCACCGATGACGACGTCGAACAACAGACGCTGCGCGAGCACCACGCGCGGCTGTGCCAGCAGTGCAAAGAAGCTCGCATGCGAAACGTTGATGCCCGCCCACGTCCACGTCGAGCCGAGCCATGGGTGCGCCGCCCGCACCGACGCCTCCGCGACAAAACCGCGCGTGGCAAACACCTCTGCGTCGCGGTTGTCGACGACGATGCCAACCAGCGGCGCGCTCGACAGCCCCTGCTCGCCGCTGGGAAAATCGCGTTGGTACAGGCTGTGGGGGTATGGACCGCGCTCAAAAAGCTCGCCGGGCAGCGTGTAGCTACCCCGCCATCCCAGCAGCAGCTCCGTGCGGTACGGCTTGTCGCGCAGCCAAAGGCGGCCGATGACGGTCGCGTGCGGGCGGATGAAGCGCATCAAGTGGTAGTGGCGAATGACGTCGTCGCGCTCAGCACGCGTGAGGCGCAGGCGGCCTGCGGCGGCCACCGCGTCGCCGTCCGCGCACGTCACGCTGTTGCCGACGCCGCAGTAGTTTTGCGACACGGTCGAGTAGTAGCCGACGCGAATGTACACGCGCGCGGGCAGGTCAAACGGCTGGATGGCGTCCACCGTCAGCGCGTGCGCCTGCACCAACTTTGACGAGATAAACACGTTGAGCGTGAGCGCGTCGCGATACGGCGCCACGCCACCGTAGCGGTGGTACAAGGACGCGACGCCGCCGGTGCCAAAGCCTTCGTCGGTGTTAAATGTCAGCGTCGGCACGGCAGCGACATCGAAGTCATGTTGCGCGGCGGCCGCAGCCGCAGGCGTTGACGGTGGTGGTGACGGGCTTGGCTCACCTTCACGCTGGGCGTCGCGCGGGCCGTCCACACTCGCCACCCACAACGACAACAACAACAACAACACGCGTGGTCCATTAGCAGGTCGCGAACTGTCGTCGTACCCCCTACCGCGTGCATTGAGCGGGGCGATCTGTTTTGACGATTTTGGCCGGATGCGCGAAGACCTCCGCATGCAACTGCGCTCTCACGTCTTTGGTTTTGCGGCGTTGACGTTGGTCGTGTTCGCCGGCGCGTGTGGCGGCGACGACGCGGCGATTACCTACCACGGCGCAGTGGCGCCGTTGATGCGCGACCATTGCGTCGCGTGTCATCAAGCGGACGGCATTGGACCCTTCGCGCTGACCAACTTCAACGAGGTGGCTGCCTACGCCGACGCTATCGCCACCGTCACGAAGGCGCGCATGATGCCGCCTTCGCCCATCGATGCGTCGGGAAAGTGTCAAACATTTCAGGGTGCACGTTGGATGACCGACGCCGAGATCGATGTGCTGCAGCGCTGGGCGAACGCCGGCGCGCCCGAGGGCACAGCGCCCGAGCAAGCACTCGCGTTGCCCGCTGTCGACACGCTCAACGACGCGACGGTGGTGCTTGAGATGGGCGCACCGTACACGCCAAAGTCGACCAATGCGGACTTCCCCAACGACGACTACCGCTGCTTTGTCATGGAAAACCCCAGCGCGGCCACGGCGTTCATGCAGGGGTTTGAGATCTTCCCCGGCAACCCGTCGGAAGTGCACCATATGCTGTTGTTCTCCATCGTTGACCAACAAGGCGAAGATGAGGTTCGCGCGCTCGACAGCGGCGAAGGTTGGGAGTGTTTTTCGTCGCCGTTTGACAGCCACAGCAACTTTATCGCCGCCTGGGCGCCCGGCACCAATGTCATGCGCTACCCTAAAGACACGGGTCTGTACGTCGCTGGCGGACGGCCGTTTGTGATGCAGATTCACTACAACTTGTTGGCGGGTGCGCGCCCTGACTTGACGTCCGTTGCGCTCAAAACGGTACCGACCGTAGCCAACGAAGCGGCGGTGGCCCCCATCGCCAAGCCGGAGACGCTGCAACTCGCACCGGGCGAACGCGACGTGCATTCGGGATTTTCGCTGCCGCTCGTCGGCATCAGCGACGACTTGCTCGTGCACGGTGTGTTTCCGCATATGCACACCTTGGGCACCACCTTAAACTTAAGCGTGCGGCCGATCGGCGCTGACGTCGGCAGCCCGGATGAAGAGTGTTTGGTTGACGTGTGGCGCTGGGATTTTCATTGGCAGCAGTTCGCGATGTACCAAGAGCCCATCGTGCTGCGCGCCAGCGACAGCGTCACCATCGACTGCGGCTACGACACCACGGGGCGCAACCAACCCATCACGTGGGGTGAAGGCACGCAAGATGAAATGTGTTTGGCGTTTGTCTACGTGACGCGCGTGAGCGGCGGTGCGTTAGCGGGATTGCTCCCGTAGGTCGCTTGTAGGCTCAAGCCTTGGCAGCCACGTCGCGTAGGCGATATGGGGACATCGATCCGTCACCATCTGCGCGTAGTATTTCGGCAGCAGGGCTTCGGCAGCATCAGCACCGCATGCGTCTTGCACCAACTGCGCGCCACGCTCGTGCAGCCACTGCGTGAGTTGCTCGGGCACCAAGCCGAAGCGCAGCGGCTCGCCGCCAAACGCGATGATGGCCGCGGCCAGGCGCCGGGCCCAGCCGCGCCGCAGGAGGGTGCGGTCCATATACGTGAACACCAACGCGGAACCGGGTCCAGACAGCACACGCATCGCGCGCATCGACGCATCGATCGCGTCGGGGGTCAAATACAGCGTGACGCCTTCCCACACGGTCAAGGTGGGCTTGCTGGGATCGTGACCGACGCGCGCGAGGGCTTCGGGCAAGCCGTCCACCGGTTGGCGCTCAAAATCCCACGGCACGTACACGGCGGTGCTCTCCGGCAGCAGCGCTTGTTTACGCGCTTGGGTGGCGGGGTGGTCGACTTCGAACACGACGGTGTCGCCGAGTGCCGCTTTGAGGCGCAGCGCGCGCGCGTCAAAACCGGCGCCCAAGATCAGCACTTGGCGGCCGCCGGTTTCGATGAACTTCAGCAAGGGGACGTCGATGAGGCGGGTGCGCAACTGCACGGCGGCCACGAGCCCTTCCACGATGGGCCACAACCACGCTCGGGAGCTCCACCAGCGCTGAAAACGCGTGGAAAAGCGCAGGCCGTACGGATCAATTGCGAGACGCGCGTCCTCGGGCAGTTGGTGCCCCAGGCCGCGCGCCGTTGCGATCAACGCTGCAGTGGTACTGGCGGTTTTGCGCAAAGCCTAAAAGAACGCCATGATCAGCGGCAGCAGTTGCTTGACGATGCCCATGATTTCCTTGATGGCGCCCATTGCGCTTTCCATGCCGCCACCGCCGCCGCCGCTCTTGCCGCCGCTGAGCAAACCGTCTGCGGCGTTGCCGACGTTGAACATCTGCTTGTTCTTTTCGTCTTGGGGCATGTTGGCGAGCATATCGGTCAAGTCGCCGCGGCCGCCGCGCCCTGTGGGAAACAAGCCGCTACCGCCACCCTTGCCGACGCTATCGCCCGCGAACAGGTCGAGGACCGGTTTTTTGCCGCTAAACAGACCGAGCGGATCGATGGCACTTTTCGCGATGCCTTTGAGGATGTCGCCGCCGATGCCGTCGAGTGCCATGGGTTGCTCCGCGCGTTGAAAGGGACTCTTGGCTTGTCGGCATCGATCTCAGCCAAGGTGCGGATAGATCAGCACCGTGAAGGCGAAAACAACCGTCACGACGCGCCGTTACGTAGGTTTTGGGGCGTGAATGTCGGTCCAGGTGGGAGCTAAAACGCCATCGCGGTGGGGGTCGTTTGGTGAAGCTCGGCGGCACCTGCGGCTGGCGCCGGAGCCGGCGCGTCCGCCATGATCGCGGTGACGATCGCGGTCGAGGCCGCGATCAACACTGCGGCAACCGCGCCGCCGATAGCGGCCCCGATGAGCGTGCCGACCGACGCAGAGGTCACCGACGCATCCGTCGCGGCGCCGGCGACCGCGCCAACCACCGCGCCGGTGCTCATGGCGAGCCCCCCAACGACGCCAGCGATGACGCCGGCGATACCCGCGGCCCACGCGATGTTGTCAAATGAAGCGCCGCTGACGCCGTAGCCGGTGGCCACACCCGCCGCGCCTAGCCCACACGCCGCCGCCGCCCCCGCCGGACAAATACACAACACGCCCCCGACGATGCCGGTGAGCGCTACCGTCGACAAGAGCGGGATGCCAACGCAACCCGCCAGCGCGGCTGCTGCACCTGCGGCGAGGGGCGTGCTGATGGTGCCGCTGTGTGCGTCTGTACCTGACGTTGCGGCTTGCGCGTCGGGAGTTGCGGTCGCTGCCCCGCCGTTGTGCACGACGCTGTCGGTGTCGGTGCGTAGCGGGGCGATCAATCGGCCGGTCGCCTCTTCCACCAAGCTGGGCAGGTCCTGCAAACGCTGCGCCTGAATCGATTCGCGTTGAACGGACTTGCCCGCTTTCGCGTCGAATAAGCTGAGGTTGACGACGTGCAATGAGTCGAGCTTCGCGATGCTGCCGTGCACGATCAGCTGCGCGCCCATGGCGTTTGCGAGCTCGACCAAACACGTTTCGTCGTTACAGCCCATCGATTGTTTGTCGCTCTCGTTTTCGATCAGGCGGCGCATGTCTTCTGACGAGATGACTTCGAATTCCTTGAAGCGTGACAACCCCACCACGACGCTGTCAGTGATCGAGCGCGCGTGTTCGGGGGCAGCGCCGTCGTTGCGCAAGTCCAACACCAGCACGCGCCGATGCTCCGCGACGTGTGTGGACGCGGCGCTTTGGTGCACAACGGCGAGCGCGACAAGCCAGGTAGCATTCAACATGGGCGATTCCACGGGTCACAGCGAACATTGCAATGCGCCGACGTTGGGACGTGAACGATTGAATGCATCGACCGTTGCAGCTGGCCACACGCGTTCATCGACCGTGGATGATGGACGCGATGACCACGTGTGCCGGTTGCAAGACGCATGGGTGCATCTTGCGCAGGACGTGCGACGACAAGCAAGATAGCACCCCTGGTCTTCACCCGGGCGCGCGGCCTGCAGCTACACGCCGCCAGGGAAGTCGCGCCCCATGACGGTCTTTCGGCCATCTTTGCGGGCAGCCTCGATGGCGGCATTGGACAAGCGCCGCACTTCTTCAGACACCACCGGCAACACGTCTTCCGCAGTGCGCAGGTCGCCTTTGGCGGTGACGTAGCTTTTGAAGCGCGACACCACGACCAAGATGTCGCCGCCGGCGCTGGCGGGACGCGGAACGTCTCGCGCCATGACCGTCTTGCGCTTGTCCTTTTTGGCATTTTCCATGGCTTCGTCCGCGAGCTTTTTGACGGCGTTTGACAGCGCTTCGACGATTTGGTCCGACGTGTTCATGCCATTGGACGACTTCTTGATGTAGTCCTTCACGCGACTGACGACGATGAGGACGTCGTCTTCGGCGGTGGTGGCTGCAGCTGGTTTTGTGTCGGTCATGGTGTGCTCCGCGGTTTTTTTGGGTGGCTCTTGATCGGACGGGACGTCGGCAAAAACGAGAGGTGCGCGCTGCTCGAGCGCCCAACCGTCTTTGTGGCGCTCAACTTCGTTGTGCACCTCAAAACAGTCGGGTGAGCAAAACTGAATGGGCGCGCGTTGGCGTTGGCAAGACGAGACGCTGCACAGGTAATACTTGGCACCCAGCACGATGTCGGCTTTGCAGTTGCTGCAGCGTCTAAAGACTGTGGTCACAGGCATCGCCGTTGGTCTTGGTGCGTCAGCCACAATTTTTCAAGGGTTCGCTTGCTTGGTGGTGCGATTGAGCTTGCGCATCAACAGCTCAGCGACGGCGCCGACGCGCTCGGCGCGCTCGGGGTTGACGTCGACCAACGCCGCTTGCGCACGCTTACACAACAAGGCGACGTCCAGCTCGAAGAAATCTCCCACTCCCCGCAAGCGGGCTTGCTCAAACGCATGGTCAAAGGCGGGCAGGTCCTGGCGCAGCGCCGCCTCGCACAGCACGATCGACCAACAACCCGACAAGATCATCTCGTCACCGGGGGAAAACGGGCTGTCGACGATGTCTTTGACGATGGCGGCGGCCGCTGCACATTCACCTTGGGCGAACAACACGTGGGCGCTGTTGAGCCGATACATCCAACGCCGGGACAGTCCGCTGCGGGTCGCGATGCGCTCGGCATTTTTGTAGTGCAGCGCGGCCACTTCAAGCGCGCCCTGTCGACGCTCAAGTTCTCCCAGGGCGTTTTGCGCGTTGGCCTCGCCGAGCCGATCGCGGATCGCTTCGCACAACGCACGTTGGCGCTCAAACAACGCGCGCGCGCCCGCGATGTTGCCGGCTTCGAGCTCGACGTAGCCTAAAGCCCACAACAACTGCGCCAAGTCGTGCTGCTGACCCACCGACTCAAAAATCACCTCAGCCTGGCGGTAGTGCAGTGCCGTGCGCTCGTGATCGCCCTGGTAGTAGGCAAGCTCGCCCAAACCGAGGTGGGCGCGGCCGACACCGACGCGGTCGTTGGCGTCGGTCGACAACGTGAGGGCGAAGTCAAACTCACGCCGCGCCGCGTCCATCGCATTTGAAAACACCTGCACGCGCCCCGCGATGCACGCCGCGGTGGCGCGCGTGCGCACGCTTTTGCTGTGGCGTTTGACGGCGTCGGCCAGGCGCAGGGCGTCTTTGGGGCGGGCCTCGCGTTCGGCGATGATCGCGGCCACCAACATGCCGTCGGCGCAGCGCGCGTCGCTGTCGGCCAAACCCAATACGGTGCGGGCGCGCTCCCAGTCCGTCAGCGTCGACGATGCCGTCAGCACTTCGCCTTCGTCCGCAGCGGCGCGTGCCGCGCGCAACAGCAGTGCCAACGCGCCTTCAGCGTCGCCCGCCGCCAGCAAGTGCCTGCCGATGCGGGCCGCTGCTGCTGACGTGTCGGTGCCCCACAGCTCGATGAGCGCTCGAGCGGCGCTCGCGTGTACCGCCGCTAGGGTGTGCGTGCGTTCACTCTCGCGCAGCGCAGCACCGCGTACCAGCACGTGGACGAACGAAAAGCCGCTGGTGTAGCGGCGCGCGAGCCCCGCCTCCGACAAGGTGTCGACGAGTTGGTCGAGCTGCTTGCTGTCAACACCCGCCGCCAAGCAGGCTGTCTCCCACTCCACCAAATCAACGTCGGTGCCAAGCACCGCGGCGAGCGACAACGCCAGCTGCAGTTGTGGCCGCTCGTTGTGAGCGCCGAGGGCGTGCAGCAAGCGCCGCTCCCACAAGGTCAACAGCGCATCAGGCGGATCCGCCCGGCGACCAGGTTTGAGCACCAAGCCGTCTTTGGCGAGCTCCACGACGCCGCGCGCGATCCAGTCGCCAACGACGTGCACCGCGAACATCGCATTGCCCTCAGTGTGGGTGCGCAGCGCGTCGAGCAGCTCGGTTTGCGCGCCCATCAACAACAGCTTGCACAGATCGTTGTGCGCGCTTTGTGGCAGCGACGACACGACGACGCTTGTGGTGGTGGCGAGCGCCGCCAACGCCTCGACGCGATCGTGTAACGCCGCAGCTAGCTGGTCGTCGACGATGGTGCATAAAAACAGCGCGCGCAGCTCCGGCGCATCTTGCACGACGCGCTGCACAAAGGACAACGCCTCGCTGGCAAGATGGGCATCGTCGAGCCACACGATGAGCGGACGCTCTTTGGCGAGCGCCGACAGCACACGCAACAGCACCGCAGCGCGGTCGCCGCCCCCTTGGCTTGCTTGCGCGCGGCCCGACAGCGCGCACAGCTCGTGTGCGCTGACCTCACCGTCGGGCAGCCAGGTCGAAAGCCAACGCTGCGCGCGCGCCAATGCCGCCGGGCCCTTCAAGCCATGCAGGCCGGTGCGGTGGGCTATCAGTCCGGCAAAGCCGTCGCGCGCAGAAGGGTTGGCGCTGAAACGCGCCTTGAGCACCAACGCGCTGCCAACCTCCGCGGCGCGCTGGCATAGCCACTCGGCGAGACGACTTTTGCCCACGCCCGACGCGCCTCGCACGATGGCGACGTGCGCAGTTTGGTTGGTGTGCACCTTGCGCAACGCCGACCACAGTTGATCGCGCTCGTCGTCGCGACCGACCAGCGGCACCGGCCGCAGCCCCCACAACGACAGCCCTGCGTCGTGTAAGCGCAGCTCGGCGGCGCCACTGCGACCGTGAATCGATCGCCACGTCGACGGTGGTGCAGCCGTCAGCGCGGTCTTGCTGCCCGATGTGGGCGCGCGCCACTGGTTACGATCGACCGCGGCGATGAGCGCTGTGGCATCGCTGCTTTGCGTCTGTTGATCGCTGTCACTCGAGCGTCGCACGGTAGCGGCGTCGGACGACACGGTGTGCGGCACCAGCAACAGGCGCTGCAGCGACAACGGTAGGCGATCGGTCGCGGTGGCGGCGCCGCCGAGCAAATGCGACAGCGCGCTCGCGGCATCTGCTGCGCAGCGGAACCGATCCTGCGGCGCCTTGTGCATCATGCGCTCAAAAAACGCCGACACGCCCGGCGGCACGAGCGCCGTTGAAAGCGGCGTGACGCGCTGGTTTTGGTGGCGCTCCTTCAACAGCGACCACGTGCTGCCCTCAAACGGTGCGGCGCCCCGCAGCAAATAGTAAGCGACACAGCCGACCGCATACAGATCCGTCCACGGACCCACCTCGCTGATGTCGTCGTCAAATTGTTCGGGCGCCATAAACTGCGGGGTACCGCCATGAATGCGGTGGGCGTTGTCCCAGCTCGCTAAGCCAAAGTCGGTGAGCTTTAGCCCCGGGCGCGCATCGTCGTGCGTGCACATCAAGATGTTGCCGGGTTTGATATCGCGGTGAATGACGCCGTGCGCATGGGCATGAGCGAGCGCACCGAGCAGCGTGCGCACGACATCGCAGACCGCTGGCCACGGCAACGGCACACCCAGACGCGACAGATCCCCGCCGCTCGCGAGCTCGACGGCAAGCCAGGGGCTGTGCGCTGTCAAGGGCTGCGCCGTTTGAGCGCTCGCCTGCGCGGTGTCGTTGTCGACGCTACCGGTGTCTAAGATCGCGACGATGTTTTGGTGCTGCAAGCGCGCGATCGCCTGCACCTCGTTTTTGAGGCCGAACAGCGCCGTGCGATCCGCCGCTGGCGCCATCACCTTGAGCGCGGCCCGCGTGCCGGTGTGCAAGTGACGCGCCCGCCACACGGTGCCGCTGCCCCCGCTGCCAACGACCACTTCCAAAACAAAGTCACCGAGACGCACTGGGGCAAGCTAATGCCGTCATGCCCGCGTGCGTAGGGGGTTCGGCGAGCGCGACCGTGAGCCGCCACCATCCCCCGCTCGCCCGACGCCCGCTCGCAACAGATCTGCAAAAAGATGTCCATGCAGTCGCGATACTCCCTCCCGCTGGTCCTGTGTGTGGTGCTGGTTGCAAT
>JAYTVG010001115.1:0-2826 GCA_043744135.1 Deltaproteobacteria bacterium
TGTACGGCTTTCACCAACACGACTTCGTGCAGACGATGCGCGGCAGCGGTTACCGACCCATGGTGTTTATGGAGCACGGTCTTGCGGTAGCGCTGTTTATGGTCTGGGGCGTGGTGGCGGCCGCGACGCTGCATAAAAGCCGCAAGCGCATCGTCGGCCTACCGGCGGTGGCGGTCGGCGTCTGGGTGTTCGCGTTTTTAGCGCGCGCGCGCAGTGCGGGTGCTGCCGCATACGCGTTGGTCCTCGTGCCGGTGCTGCGCTTTATGAAACCGCGGTCGGTGTTGCGCCTGGCGATTGCGTTCGCGGTGATCTTTCTCACCTATCCCGTGCTGCGCGCCGTCGACGTCTTCCCGCAAAAACAGATGGTCGATGCCGCCTACGCGCTCAGTGGCGATCGCGCCGCATCGCTCGAGTTTCGCTTCAACATGGAGTCGATGATCATGCAACACGTCATCGAGCGCCCGCTGTTTGGCTGGGGACGCTTCAAGCGCGGCACCGTGTTTGATCCGGAGTCTGGCAAGGAGCTGTCGGTCAGCGATGGTGCGTGGGTCGTGGTGTACAGCAGTCGCGGCGCGGTCGGGTTCGTGTCGTTCTTCGGCTTTTTTTTGGCGCCGATCTTTGCGCTGCGGCGACGCTACAAAAAGATCAAAGAGCCCGATGAGCGCGCGATGTTGGCGGGGCTGGCATTGCTGATCGGCATCACCGCAATCGACATGGTGCCAAACGGCTTGTACAGCAACATGTACTTGTTTTGGGCGGGGCTGTTGCTCGGTGTCACGCGCGGTATTGCCGCCCCGCCGCGCACGCAAGCAAGCGATTCGTTGCCGCCGTCGCCGTCGCCCGCCGCGCATGCGATCAACGCCCAGAGGCGAACGTGAAGCAACAGCAGCGACGCCTCCACCTCCTCGCATCCGCGGCGCTCGCAGGCATCGTTGTGTGCGGCGTGGTGTTCGCTGCTGCCTGCTCGTCTGCCAACGCGGACGCGCGCGCGACGATCGCGAAAGCGCCCCCCCGCCCTGCGCACCCTTCACCGCTGGGCACCAATCTCGCGCCGCTGGTGGATTGGGGTACCGAGCGCCCGTTCGTCGACCTCATGAAGCAAGCGCGTGGCTGGATCTCGAGCGACGGCACGCGCTGGGACGATGGGCGCACCATCGCGGTCGACGCCAGCGGTTGGCCGACGCAGCTCGCCGCCGGGCAAATCGCGCGCGCGTTGGTCGCGTGGGACGTGCCGACCCCGAAAGACAACTACGTCGTCACCTGGACGGGGACCGGCACCATCGATACGGCACCGCAAGCCGCGACGTCGATGGCCGAGCACCGCGCGACCTTCACCTGCGACGGTGGCAACATCGCCATCACCATCACCGCCACCGATCCAAAAGATCCAATCAAAAACATCCGTGTGGTTGCGACGCAGTTCGACGTCATGACGCCAGTGCCGACCTTTCATCCGGCGTTTTTGCAGGCGTTGTCGCCGTTTTCGGTGCTGCGTTTTATGGATTGGATGCACACCAACGACGGCGCCATCGCTGGTTTCTCAACGCGCGCGCTGCCGTCCGACGCGAGTTACGCAGGCAAGGGCGTGCCGGTGGAGGTGATGATCGATCTGTGTAACGCGCTGGGTGTCGACGGCTGGTTTACGGTGCCGCACAGCTGGAGTGACGACGACGTGCGTGGCTTCGCGCAGCTGTTGCACGAACGGTTGCGCCCGCAATTGCACGCGTGGATCGAGCACTCAAACGAAGTGTGGAACAGCATGTTCGTGCAAGCGCACTACGCCGATAGCCGCGGTGGCGCGCTCAGCAAGGATGCGTTTTTGGGTCGCTTGAGATTTCACAGCCAACGCACCGTGCAATTGATGAACATCTTTGACGCGGTCTTTGCTGCGGATCGCGCGCGGGTGGTGCGCGTGATGGGCTCGATGGCATCAAACCCGTGGGTCTCAGAGCAAGAGCTAGAATACCAACAAGCGGCCGCCCACGTCGACGTCCTTGCCATCGCGCCGTACTTTGGCGGCAGCCTTGGCGACGCCGACCAGTGGCAGCGTGTGCGTGCGTTGTCGACGACCGAGATGAATGCGGAGCTGACAGCATCACTTGCGCAAGCGCGCGAGTGGATGGTTGCGCAAAAAAAAGTCGCCGAGCGCTTTGGCGTCGCGTTGGTCGCGTATGAAGGTGGCCAACACTTAGTCGGCGTCGGCGTCGCTGCGAACGACGATCAACTCACCCACGTGCTGACGCGCGCCAACAGCGATCCACACATGAAAGATGCGTACCTCAGCTATTTGGCGATGTGGCGCGCCGCGGGCGGGACCTTGTTTGTGCACTACACGTCGGTCATGCGCCCCACAAAATTTGGCGCGTGGGGGGCCAAAGAGCACATCGAGCAGCCGCGTACGGCGGCGCCGAAATGGGATGCGCTGGCAACCTTCGTCGAAACAACGCCGCGATGGTGGTAACAGCAACGTGCCATGATTGCCGCGCAAACGACTCCTGAATCTGCCACGCGCGTCCTCGCCGTCATCTTGAACTGGCGAACTGCACAGATGACATTGCGCTCGTTGGACGCGGTGCTGCCCGAGATTCGCGCGCTGGGTGACGCGCGCGTGTGCATCGTCGACAACGACTCGCAAGACGGCAGCTTTGAGACGCTCGCGCAAGGCGTCAAGGAACGGGGCGCACAAGATCTCGTCGACGTTGTCGCGTCCGGCAAAAACGGCGGCTTTGGTTTCGGCAACAACGTCGGCTTGCGGCGCGGCCTGGCTGCCGGCGCTTCGTATTTGTACCTGGTGAACTCTGACGCCTTCGTGCGCCCGGGTGCCGT
>JAYTVG010001116.1:0-9457 GCA_043744135.1 Deltaproteobacteria bacterium
GTCGACAATCTGACGTGGCTCAAAGCGCACGACAAAGACAACCAAGCGCGTGCGCTGTTGGCGAGCGCGAAAAACGATCCCGCGTTTGACGCTTGGGTCGGCGATGACGACGTGCGCATGTTGTTGGGCCTGGCGAGCGTCAGCACCATGGACGCAGGCGAGCGCTTGCTTGAACGCAAGGCGCAGTGGTCGGTCCAAGGTGCTAGCTGCGGCGCGCCGTGGATCACCGTGGTGTTTAAGGGCAACGCGCGTGCCGGGGGTGCCGTTGGGATCGTGGTGGCGACGTCGTGTAGTGGCGGAAAATCGAAGAAGGAATTCGCAGGGGTGTGGCGCAAAGCGTCCAGCGGGTCGTTTGAGATCGCGGTGAAAACGCTTCCCGTCGGCGCGACATTTCCGCAGCTCGCGACCATCGTGCTCGACGACACAGCACAACAATTCAAGCTCGCTGGGCAAAACGAAACGATGCTTGGCACCTTTGAGCCGGGCCCCGCGGGCTTACAAGACAGCGTCCTGTAGGGCTCAGCGTGACCACGTCAGCCTGACGCGCTGTGCGATGTCGCCGTCGTCAAAGTGTTGTGTTGTGGCCTTGCCGACGGTTTTGGTGATTTCAAGTACACCTTCGCAAATTCCTAAAAACCCCACCTGCCATTTGCGGTCCCTGCGCACGAGGCTCGGCAGATCGCGGTGCACGATGATGACTTCACCGTCGCTGCTGCGTTCAACCACGATGGCACCCACATGACGTGTGCCCGCGGACCACCCCGCGGCCGCGGCGCGCATCAAGCCGCGCGGAGACAAGCCAAACAGGTTGACGGCGGCAGTGGCTATCGGCTTGAGCAGTGGCGCCGACAGCCCGAGCACGAACGCCGCGCGGTTGACTTGCACCACACCCGCGTCACCGGCGAGCTCATGCACCACGTTTGTCAGCTCGACGTCGTAGTGAAGCGGCAGCCAATCGTTGGGCAGGCGCTGTTGGACGTCTTTGATGATGGACGCGACGCGCGCTCGAGCAACCGCTTGGTGGGTTTCCCCAAGCACGCTGAGGCTCGCGAGCGTGCCGGCGAAGTAGCTGCATTTGATCAAGGGTTCGGTCGCGGCCGGGGGCAACGTCACCACGGGTGAGCCGCTGAGCGCGATGCACCCCGCACGGCGCCATCGACGCGACGCTCGCGCAACGACGAGGTCATCGACCTTGAGGGATGAATGGGCGAAGTCATGGACCCTCAGCAGATTTGTGCGCTTGGCGTGCGACCCCCGCACCCGCGCCATCATCAGGATAGCGTTGTTTGCTACCGCAACCAAATTCGTCGACTTATCAGCAACGATTTGCACGTGCAGCTGCCCCGGCCGCTCGCTACCGGCGCTGCGGCCGCAGTGCTTGGACCATCGGGTGCTCCTGCATGCGCGCGGCCGCTTGCGGACCCTCACGGTTCGCCAAGCTCTCAAGGTGGTGAAAGAGCGCGTCGCCTTCCGCGTCTGTCATCGGCATCGCGGCCGCTTCCAGCAATTGTTGTGCAGCGACGCGGCCATCTTTGGGACGCGCTTCTGGGCGCTGGTGGCACAGCTCGCCGAGCACCGTTTCAAGCGCACGTCGACGCGGACCGGGGACAACGGCGCTCAGCGTCGGCTGCTGCAGTGCGCGGCCTTCGATCGCCTCGATCACCACCAAGCCTGCGGCATACAAATCACTGCGACCGTCCGCGACGCCCGTCGCTTTTTGTTCTGGGGCCATGTAAGCGCGCGTGCCCGCAAACGCCCCCATCTCGCGCATCCCGGCGCTGCCGAAATCGCACACCATCAACTGACCTTGGTGAAACAGCAGGTTTGATGGCTTGACGTCGAGGTGCGCGTGTCCTGCGTCGTGAATATCGGCGAGGGTGCGCAACAACACCGCGCCGATTTCGGCGGCGTCGTTTGGGCGCATGCGACCCTGTGCGAGCCGACGCTGAAGCGAACCGCCGTCGCACAGCACCATCACCAACAAGTCGCGGCTGTCGTCGAGATCGAGGATCGGCACGATGTGGGGGTGATTGAAGTGGCCCGCCACGCGAGCCTCTTGCACCAGGCGCGCGCGACGCTCGTGCGCACTGCCGCGCGCGTGGAAGATCTTGAGCGCGACTTCGCGACCAATCACCCGGTCGCGTGCGCGAAATACTGTGGCCGCGCCACCGCGACCGATCTCGTCGACGATGGCGTAGCGTGCACCCGCCGCGCGCGCCCCCAAAAATCGCGCGAGCACCCGCCGGCCATCATCGGTGCGCTTGGCCTGCGTGCCGGCCCGGAGTTTGCGCGCGCGGGTTTTTGGCTGAGGCAAGGTTACGTCGATCGCCAACACCAGCTCGTAGTACTCAAGCGCTTGTTCGGTGTCGCCGCTTGCCTCCGAGATCTCGCCGAGCGCCGTCAACGCGAACGCGGCATGCGCGCTGTCGTGCTGTAATTTCTCGAGCAGCTTTTGGGCGCGCACCCGATCGCCGCGGTGCAGCAACCGTTCGGCGAGGCGTCGACGCAGCGCGGCGCTCGGTGTGACCAACAGCGCGTCTGCGATCAGCGCATCGCTCGCTTTGCTGCGCCCCCCGGCGTCGAGCGCGGAAACGACGACGTCAAACTCTGCGCTGGTTGCATACGCGGCGCCGGCGCTGTCGAGCGTCAAACGGGCCCGCGCTCCCACCAGCAGCGCTTCGAGCGCGTCAACAGCGACTGCTGAGGGTTCAACAGCGCCAGCCGCCAGCGTCACAGGCAACGCAGGCGTCGCGACGAAGCGCTTGAGCCACCGGTCTAAGACACCCATGCGCGCGACCCGTCGTTTCTGTCTTCCCCTGGACCGAGCCAAACGAGGTGTCGAGCCTTGATGAAAGCTATTCGAGATTCATCGCGACCAACAGCCCGACGCCGGTGGCGAGGCCAGCGACCGCCACCACGCCCAACACCGTTGCGATGGCGGCGTCGAAAAACACCGCGCCTTTGTAGCCGTCGCGCGCTTGCGTCAGCGCCAGGACCTCTGCAGGGGTTTGCGCAGACTTCAGCGCCGTAGCGGCTGCTTGCTGACGCGATTGCGAGATGGTCAGGTCGATGAGGTACGCGGCGGTCCCCGCCGACGCCAAGATGCCGGTGCCGAGCGCCAACATCGGCCAAGCCGGATGAATGCCCGAGCTCGCGATTTGCTCATCCGCAACCTCGCGCCTGATGCGCGTCTGCGTCGCTTCGACGGCGCGCTCGACGACGATGGGACTGTCCGCGGAGCCGATGCGAGCGGGGCCGTTGCCAACGCTGTCGGTCGCTTCGATGTAGTACTCAAAGCCGCGCAGCTGCAGGCCGTCAGGAAGCATGGCGACAAACGGTGCGGCTGCCTTGTCGCGAGGACCGTTGAGCGGCGCGCGCTGCCACGCCGTGGTGCCGGTGGCGCGGTACACGACGAACGCTTCACCCACGCCGCTGCCGCGGTCCGACATCATCACCGTCACCGCGGGTGCCGCAGCGGGATTGGCGGCGGCGGCGGCGACGTCGACGATGTTGGGCGCTTCGGTGTCCGCACCGAGCACCGTTGGCGCCACGGTCGCTGTGGTCGGCGCAGTGGTCGGCGCTGCGCTGGGCGTTTCCGGTTGCGTTTCCGTCGCTGTCGGCGCGCCCACCGGCCCTGGCGGTGTCGAAGCAGCGAGCACAAAAGACAGCATCAACGCGTTCATCAATGTCCCGCCTCACACAAAGGACCAACTGCACCGCTTCACGACACCGCTTCACGACACCGCGTCTATGGCGAACGGTGACCGGCCACCTGCACGACGTTACGCGAAGCTCCTTTGCCCGTGTACATCGCGCGGTCGGCACTGTCGAGAAGGGCCGTGGGATTTTGCGCGTGTGTGGGAAACGTCGCAACGCCGATGCACACCGTGACAGCGACGGCGGCAGTGCCACAAAACACGTGGTTGGCGATCGACTGCCGAACGCGTTCGCACACGCGGTACGCCGTTTGAGCGTCGACCTCCGGCAGCAGCACGGTGAACTCGTCGCCGCCGTAGCGCGCCACCACGTCACCCTCGCGCAACAAATGCACCAGCAGCTGCCCGAGCTCCGCCAGCAATTGGCTGCCGATGACATGGCCGTGGGTGTCATTGACGAGCTTGAAGCGATCAACGTCTAAAAAAGCGACGGAGCTTGTGTGTCCCGTCGGCAGGCTGCGCGTGATGAGCTGCTCGAGGGCTTGCTGAAAGCTCGTCGCGTTCCACAACCCCGTGAGCGAGTCTCGTAGCGCGGCTTGTGCAGCGGTGGCGTAGCGCGCGCTGTTTTTAAACGCGGTGGTCAACTCGTAGGACAAAAACAGCGCGCTTTCCTCGCTCAGCGGTGAAAAGCCTGCCCGACAAAACAACAGCGCGGCGCGGCTGTCGCCAAGCTCGAGCACAAGCGCCTCCCCCAAATGTGCCAGCGCCGGGTCTAAGGTCGACGCCAGCTGCCGCGACGACGACGTTCGTAACGGCAGCGCGGTCAAAATCGCCGCATCGGCGTCGGTGATGTTGCGGCTGTCGCTGAGCTGGCCCTGCGAAACGATGACGCCAGCGTCAGCGGCGCTAAACGTGAACAACGAATGCAGACCAAAACTCACAAGCTCGCTTGGGTCCCAACTCTCAAGAACCCGCTGCGCGGCCGCGAACAGCGCGAGGTCGTGCTTGAGGCGGACGTTTTCGTGCAGCAAGCGACGGCGCTGAAACGCGCGCTCGACCGCCAACAACACGCGATCGAGTGAGGCCGGTTTGACCACATAGTCGGCGGCACCAGCGTGCAGCGCCGACACGGCGGATTCGACGCTCGAAAAGCGCGTCAACAACACCAGCTCCGGGGCCTCTTGCGGGTTCACTGTCAACCGACGCACTGCGTCCGCGAAGGCATCACCGGGGCCTTGGTTTGAGTAGGGATCGGCCACGATGACGTCGGGTGGGCGCTTTCGTGCGTGCGCGATGCCGTCGGCAAAGCTCGCGTGCACGTCCACGTCATGCCCCTGTTGTACCAACAGCACCGCGATTTCTTGCGCCGACGGTTCATCGTCGTCAATGATCACGACGCGCCCTGCCACGCCTTCGATGCGGCGACCGGGTTCGGAGTCTTGTCGAGGTCGTTTACCGCGGGCAAAGGCCTCCGGCGGTCCCTCTGGCAACAGCGCAGCGCTGCGTCGATCCATCCGCGCAGGTTACGCGAATCGCCTGACGAGCGCTAACTCAGCGCACCGCTCGCGCCACCGTTGGAGCCAGTTTCTTCCAGATATCGCCACGCGCAGTTATTGTCGCACCCAGATGATTGAGTTGTTTCACGTCTGCAAGCGTTACCTTGGCACCGACACGCCAGCGCTTGACGACGTGAACTTGACGATCGCGAAGGGCGAATTTGTGGTGTTGGCGGGTCCCTCGGGTGCGGGCAAGTCCACGTTGCTGCGCATGTTGTTTTGCGCAGAGTTCGCCACCTCGGGGCAAGTCATGCTCGGCGGTCGCAACTTGCAGCGGCTCAAGCGCAGCGATGTCGCTCGTGTGCGCCGCGGGGTCGGCGTGGTGTTTCAAGACTTCAAGCTGCTCCCCGATGTCAGTGTGATGGACAACGTCGCGCTTGCGATGGAGGTGCAAGGCTGGCCGCAAGCCGCCATCAAATCCCGCGTCACGGCGATCTTGCAGCAGCTGGGGCTCGGCCACAAAGCGCAGCAGCACGCGGCACACCTTTCGGGCGGCGAGCAACAACGTGTCGCCATGGCCCGCGCCTTGGTGCTCGAGCCGGCGGTGCTGCTGTGCGACGAACCAACGGGAAACCTCGACACCGACGTCGCAAAAGACGTGCTTGAGCTCTTGATCACGGCCCATATCCGCGGCGCCACCGTCATCGTCGCGACCCACGACCCCAACTTGATCGAGAGCGGCAAGCGTCGCGTGGTGCGGCTACAAGCGGGTCGCGTGACATCGGACGTGCCAGCATTTTCGCCATCGGCACCTCGACCGCGGCAAGCCGTATGATGAGCGCGACGGCGTATGGGCTGAGCATGTTGCGCCACGCCGTCAAGTGTGTGCGCAGCGGCGGTTTGCCGTTTTTCTTCAGCATCTTCGTCGCCGGCTTGGGTGTGTTTTCGCTGGCCGCATTCGCGACGTTGATGTTTAACTTTCGCGGCTTAGCCTCGCGCGTCGGTGAAAGTGTCGCGGCAGTAGCGTTTTTGGATGTGCCAGACGCCAGCGCCGCGCAGGAAATCTATGCACGCATCGCGCTGCATCCCGACGTACAAAGCGCGCAGTTGGTGTCGCCGCAAGATGCACTGGCCCGTGCACAAAAGGGCCTCGGTGACGACGGCAAGGCGCTTGCGGGATCCACCGGCGTGCGCATGCCGTGGGTGGTGGAGGTGATCCCGCGCAGCAGCGGCGCCGATCGCGACGCGCTCATCAAAGCGATCGGCCACATGCCCGGCGTTGACGAGGTGATGCATCCCAGCGGCGAGCTTGGGCGCATCGACGCGTTGCTGCAACTCATGCACGGCACCGGGCTGTTTTTGGCGGTGCTCATTTGTTTGGTGGTCATCGTCGTGGTGCGAAACGCTGTGCGGCTCACCGTGTACCAGCGCAAAGACGAGCTCGCGATTTTGAAGTTGGTCGGCGCGACCGATTGGTTCGTGCGCACGCCGCTGTTGCTCAGCGGCCTGTTTCAGGGCGCGGCCGGCGCGGGCTTGGGATTGGCCGCGTTGTGGTTGGCACACACGAGTTTGGCGGCGCTCGTGAACGTGGCGCTGTCGGGCGCTCTTGGCGCGTTTGCGTTTGAAATGCTGCCGCCGCTGTGGTGGCTTGCGCTGTGGGTCGCGGGTGCCTTGTTGGGGCTGCTGGGCGCCTCGTTTTCGGTCGGAAAGACCGTTCGTTTATGAGCGGCACGCTGTGGCTCGCGTGCGCGCTGGTAGCGAGTGCACCACTCGTTACCCCCGCCGAGCGTGCGCAGCGACTTGACGCGCTCAAAGCAGAACTGACGCAAAAGCGCGCGGCGCTTAGCGACCTCGACAACCGCGAGCGCTCGGTGCTGCTCAGCTTGGGCGAGCTCGACGAGACCCTCGCCCGCATCGAAGATGAAGCGGTCGCGGCGCGCGTCGATCTCGATCGCTTCACCGCCGACCAAACGTCCTTGCACGAGCGCAACCGAAGCGACGAACAAGATCTCGCGCAGACCCGCGCGCACCTACAAGCTCGCTTGCGCGCGTTGTACCTGGCAGGCGAAGGCGGCACCGCGCGCGCACTCCTGGGTGCGGAAGGATTTTTTGATCTCGCGCTTCGTCGACGGCTGCTCACGACGCTCGCCGCTGATGATGTCAAGCTCGTTGACGACGTGGCCCAGCGCGAGGATCACGTTCGTGTGCAACGCGCGCTGTTGTTGCAAGCTGAGCAGGACACACAACGCACGCAAGAGCAGCTCGACAGCCAACGCTTGCTCGTTTTGCAAACCCGGCAGCAACGCGAGGTGGCGCTGTCGCGCATCACGCAAGAAAAGTCGCTGCAGATGCGCGCGCAACATGAGCTGGAATTGCGGCGCGGTGAACTCGGTGCGTTGGTGTCGCGCTTGAGCGATCAACCGCAACGCTCGCCCTTTCAAGGCCGGCGCGCGCTCAAGGCTGGGCAGCTGTTGTGGCCGGTCGTCGGCACCACGATCCGCCGCTACGGCGTGACGATCGACAAGGATTCGCGCGCAGAAATCGTCAGCAATGGGCTTGAGATCCGCGCTGACGATGGTGCACCGGTCGCGGCCGCAGCCGACGGCCACGTCGTGCATGTTGGGTGGTTGCGCGGCTTCGGGCGCGTCGTGCTGATCGATCACGGCGGGGGTCACCACACGTTGTCTGCGCATCTGTCACGTAGTGCGGTGGCGATCGGCGACGACGTGCGCCGCGGGCAGACCATCGGCTTTGTCGGCGACACCGAGAGCACCAACGGGCCGAAGTTGTACTTCGAGTTGCGCGAAAACGGCCGACCAAGGGACCCGTCGCGCTACTTCGCCGACAGCCGGAGGTGAGCAGCGGCCATAACACGGTGGCAATGGCAACGCATGCGACGTGAGCGCGCGATGACCCGTCGCAAGGGGCGTCATTGACGCCTTGTGAACACCCGTGATTGGCGTCATGTTGCGAGCGCACGCATCGTTCATCAAAGTCATCTCGAAAACGGCGGCCGCGGCATGGACAACGACGACATTCAAGCAGTGCTACGCGGCGACGACGGGGTGGCCGCGTCGTTTTTGCGCTTGCTGCCGCATCCCGCCGACGTGGTCGAAAGTCTGCACGTCGTCGAGCTACGAGAGTGGCCACGGCTGTTGCGCTTGGTGGCCGACGAGTCCGAGCGCGCGCAAGCGGTAGCCCTCCTCGAAGAAGGCGAGCGCTCTGCGCTGTTGGAATTGTTGGCACCCGAAGAGATCGGCCGTCTCGTCAAAAACCTCGAGACCGACGATGCCGTCGACTTGGTCGAAGAGCTCGATCCGCCGGAGCGACGCGAAGCGCTGCTCAGCTTGCGCCCCGAACAGCGCGCCACCGTCGAAGACCTGTTGCAGTACGCGCCGGACACCGCCGGCGGGCTGATGCAAGTGGAGCGCGCGCAGGTCAACCAAGACGCCACCGTGGAGGATTGCGTCGCGCGCGTGCGGGCGCTGGTGGAACAAGACATCGCCGTGCACATGGTTTACGTCGTGGACGAAGAGGAGCGTCTGATCGGAACGGTCGACCTTCCAAAGCTGCTGCTCAATCGCGCCGACAAAAAGATCTCCGGCTTGGTTGAAGCGCCCACCGTCAAGTGCACGCCCGATCTCGACCAAGAGCAAGTGGCGATGTTGTTCAAAAAGTACGCGATCGTCAGCTTGCCCGTCGTCAACCACGCAGGTGTTCTGCTCGGCCGCATTTTGCACGACGACGTCATGCACGTCGTTTTGGAGGAAGCGGAGGAGGACGCGCTCAAACAGGGTGGTACCTCTGCGGAGGAGCTGCTGTACCGCGATCGCATCTTGCCGATCGCACGCGTGCGCTTGCCGTGGATCTTGATCAACATGGTGGGCAGTCTGCTGTCAGCGACGTTGTTGTATATGTACAACCCGGTGTTCAAAGAGGCGTTGATGCTCGCCAGCTTCATCCCGGTGATTACCGCCATGGGGGGCAACGTCGGCACCCAGTCCGCCACCATCTTGACGCGCGGCTTGGCCACGGGCCGGCTGCATTTGCACGACCTGCCCACCATTGTGTTTCGCGAATTTCGCGTCGGGCTGATTATGGGTTTGGTCAGCGGCGCGAGCGTCGGCATCATCAGCGCGCTGTTGTTTTCGGACGGCAAACCAATGCTCGGCGTCGTGGTGTTTTTGTCGATGGTGACGGCGATGACCATCGCTGCCACGGTCGGGGCACTGGCGCCGGCGGTGATGCGACGCTTTGGCATCGACCCTGCGATCGCGGCCGGGCCCGTCGTCACCACGGCAAACG
>JAYTVG010001117.1:0-9431 GCA_043744135.1 Deltaproteobacteria bacterium
CGACGTCAGCCCCAAAAACGTCCTCGTCACCTTTGATGGCGAGGTCAAGCTCATCGACTTCGGCGTGGCGACCTCCGACGCGCACCCCGAGCTCACCGCCAAAAGCCAGGTGGTCGGCACGTTGTCGCATATGGCGCCGGAGCAAGTGCGGGCCGAGCGCCTCGACGGCCGCGCGGATGTCTATTCAGTCGGTGCGATGCTGTACGAGATGGTGCTCGGCGCGCGCTTCATGATGCCGCGCGACACCACCGAGCTTATCCGCATGGTGGCGACGGGAAACTACCGACCGCCGCGCCTGCGCGAGCTGCCCAGCGATATCCTTGAGATCGTCAAGCGCGCCATCGCCCCCGAGCGTGACGACCGCTACCCCGACGCAAGCAGCATGCGCAGCGCCTTGGAAGCGCTCGGCCCGCAATGGCAAAACCCCAGCGCCGACCGTGCTCTCGCGTTGCTGCTGCGCGATTGCTGCGCGCAAGACCACGAACAAATTCGCACGTTGATGGCGCAAGCGCGCGCCACGGCACAAGCTTTCGTCGAAGAGGAAACGCGCGCAACCGCTCCGCTTAAGGAGGTCATCGCGTCGGCAAAAACCGCGCTGCACCGCGTGCCGGCGGATGCGCCCATCACCGCTGAGCAAAGCGCAACCGCGCCAGCCTTCGAGGACCACACGTCACCGCGCGCGTCGATGCTGGCGTTGGGCCCGCCCAGCATCGACGAGACCGTCGACGTCAACGTAGCGCTGCTCACGCAAGCGCCGGCGGCACCACGATCGCTGCGGGTGGTCTGGGTCGCGGTCGCTTTGGTCGCTTTGGGCGCTATCGCGTGGCAGTTTGCGCAGCACCCCACGCCCGCCCCGCCGGTGCGCGACGCGGGAGCCGCGTTGGCCCAGCAGCCGGTGCGTGACGCGGGAGCTGCGTTGGCACCGACGGACGCGGGCGACACCATCGTTTTCGACGCTGGGCCCGCTGCGCCGTCCGCGAGCGCACGCGTCGATGCCGGCGTCGACGTGAAAAGCACCCGCGCGCGGCCGCCTGCGTGGCCCAAAGATGGCACCTTGGGCGAGTTGCTTGACTACTTGCACCGCCAATGCCGGCAACGCGTACGGTGCGCGAGCGCGGTGTTAAAAACCGCGCGACCCAACCCCTCAAGCACGCCTGCTCAGCTCAGCGCGATGGCGCGCGATGCCGAACGGTGCGCCGCGCTGTGCGCACGTTAGTTGCGTTGCTCACGTCTGAAGGTCGATGCGTCGAACACTAATTCAAATAGCGCGTGCTTTGGACCAAGCGCCGCCGCGTCTGCGTCGCCATCACGCGCACGTCGGTGTTAGGCGCCAACCGCAACGCCTCGTCGACGTCGGCGAGCGCGCCCGCGAAATCACCGAGCTCGGTGCGCAGCTGCGCGCGCTCCACCAACAACACCGCGACGCGCGGGTTCAATAAGATCAAGCGCGACAACACCGCGAGCATGCCTTCGCGGTCTTCGCGGCGCAGATAGCTGACGCGCAGATTCATCAGCATGCGGGTGAGCACCTCTTTGGGGCTCGGCTCCACGAGCGGATCTTGCTCAGCGCCGGCGACGGGCACGCGCGCGCCCTTGTTAAACGGGTCAAACGCGATCAGCTGCTTGCCGTCGGTGAGGCCGGTCAGGAAATGTCGCGGTTGCGCCAGCAACACCGGGCGCAGTCCGGCCGCGTTCGCCGTTGCCCAAGTCAACATCGACAATGCGATAGGCAAGCCGCGCCGCCGATCGAGCACCTCGACAATGAAGCTGTTGTGCGGCGCGTCGTAGTCGGTGGTGTCGCCGTCAAATTGCAGCGCGCCAAACAACTGCGCGCACAGCGCCGTGAACTGTTCGTGCAGTGGTGCGTCGGGCCCAATCTGTCGGCGCAGCGACGCGCCCCACTGCTCGACGCGCTCCACGCAGTGCTGCACGTGCGGCTCGCGGCCTTCAACGCGCGGCAACAGACACACCGCGCGAAACAGATCGAAGCGCTCGGCATCCACGTCGAACGCGGATTTCTCGAGTGCGAGATCGTCGCCGGAAGAAAGCGTGGAGGTCACGCGTGCTGTGTAGCGACTGTGCGCGCGGCCAGGAAGCGGATTGTGGCGATCGACGTCAGCGGGCAGCAAAGCGCTCGGGAAGTGCTTGGCTCAGCGCGCGCGCCAGATCGGCAAAGCCTAACGGCTTCGTCAAGTACGCCGTCGCCCCCAACCTTAAGCCGCGCTCGACGTCCGCGGCGTGCCCCAGCGTTGTGACAATCACCACCGGTGTGAGCCGCCAGCGCGGATGTTGGCGCATCGTCTCCACCAAATGCAGGCCGGTCACGCCCGGCATGTGGATGTCAAAAAACGCGCACGCAAAAGTTGGCGAGTCGGGCGCGGTCAACACCCCCAAGACCTCGCTGCCGCTGGCGGCCTCCACGACGTCACACCCGAGGCGCTCAAGCCACGTGCGCACCAACATCCGCATGACGCGCGCGTCGTCGGCGATCAGCGCGAGTGGGCGCGGTTGGGTGTTCATGCTGCCCCCCATCGGCGCTGATGACGCGCCAGGCCTGGTCGTGACGGTGTGAATTGTGGACGAACGCAACGCAGCACGCGTGATCGTGTAGCAGTACCGCTTGCCGGTGGCGATTTCGCCGCTATGTTGTGGCGACCGAGTCACTCGGTTTACCAACGGAGCATGCGGTGAGCGGCGAGACCGAGTCCAAAAAGCGCCGCGACCCGAAAAAGCGCCCCGTGCCCGTGATTGCGAAGAAAATCGCGCCCGCTGCCGGCACGACTGAACGGCAAAAGCCCAAGCGCAAAAGTGCCGAACCCGACGGTCCCAAATACGTCGGCGGCGCGCGCAACGCGCACGGCACCCGCATCGCAAAACGCATCACCTGCACGCGCTGCGGCCTGGTCGATCACGTGCCCTACGTGCCGCGCGACCCGCAAAAGGCGCTGTGCCGGGCCTGCGCCGTGTTGGTGCTGGAGACGTACGAGGCTGGCACCAAAGTGCGCATGCCAACGCGCCCCAGCGTGTGCAATTTGTGCGGCACGCCATTTCAAATCCCGGTCGTGGTCCCCGACGACGGCGACCCGTTGTGCAAAAACTGCCTGATGGGCTTCACCACTTGGCAAGGCGGCGTCGACACGCCGTTCGCGAAGCGGGCGGAGGTCACCGTCGAGGTGCGTTTGTCTGGAACGCTAGTGCGCAAGCCGAAGCGCTAAGCGCGCAAACACCTACATCGTCGTCGGCCATGTGGCGGATGCCTGCCCTCGACACGTTGGCGCGTCGGCGCCGATAACGTGAGGGATGTCTCAAGCGCCCGCCTCCCACAAACGTCCCGGTGCCATGGCCGCGTTCGGCAACAGCGCCTTTGCACACACCGCGTTAGGGCAGCAAGTTGGACAGTTTTTCGCGAAGTTGTCATCGACACCGGCGGTCGCGGGCGCGCTGTCGGTGGTGGGGCGCTGGCGCAAGGACGCTGCCGGTCCTGCGCCCGCACCAGCGCCGGTGCGCGACAGTTTTGACAGCGGCTCGCTTGAACCCTCACACACGTCGCCACAGCACGGTTCCGCGCCGGTGCTGGCGCCTGCGCAGCGCTTCGCGTCGGGCGGCATCGACGTGTCGGGCGGCAGGCTGCGCCGCGGCCTGGCGTTTGGGCACGACGTGCAACTGCCGTCGGTGTCGGAGCCTCGCCTGCCGGTGGCGCGCTTGAACACAGCCGAAAAAATTGCGCGCTTCGCCGAGTCCACCGCGCGCCGCCGCGGCACCCAAGGTCGCGACAGCAGCGCCGTCAACGCAGCGCTCGCGCGCGCCGGCATCGATACGCACACGCTGGCGGGCGCTGGCTTTCAAAAGGCCGATGCTCTCGCGCGCCACCCGCTGTTCGAGGAGCGATTTGTCGCCCGCCACGCGCTCAAAGATCTGTCCGCCGGCACCGTCGTTGTGTGGGGCAAAAGCGAACGGCACCGCACGGGCCACACGGCGATCGCCCTCGGCGACGGCCGCGAAGCCAGCGACCACATCGCCAAGCAACGCACAGACGGCCGCTACGACAACAACTTCGGCACGGCGCGCGCGCGCACCAGCAACAACTACCGCGTGTTCGCGTTGGTGTAGCGCGCCCGCTCACGCACCCCTTGACCGACGCTGGCATCGACCGCCAGCCGACAGTGCGGCGCGACGATGCTGTCCACCACCACGTCGGACACGACGCTGTGCGATTGCAGCACGGCCGCGGCCAAGCGCGCGCGATCGCTCACGCGACAGTGCTTGCCCACGACGACAAAAGGGCCGACTTGCGCGCCGGGCCCAACGTGAGCGCCCGCATCCACCAACACCGGTGCTGTGAGGCGTGCGAGCGGCGAGATCGACGCGGTCGGGTGCACGTACACGCCGGGCTCGGGCTGCTGCAGCTGCGCGAACGGCTGCAGGTGTCGCGCGTCCCACAGGCCCGACAGCACGCTCAAGTTGGCCTCGAGCAAGCGCTCAGGCGTGCCGACGTCGCAAAAGGTGCCGTCGTGGTCAAAGGCGCGCAGCACAGCACCCTGGCGCATCCACACGGGGTAGCCTTCGTCGTTGATGCCGCTTGCAGGGCCGCGCACGGTGCCGCTGGCATCGACGGTGACGGGCGGCAGCACCGACAACACGCGCGGGTCCATCAGGTGCACACCGCAAAACATGCGGTGGCGCAGCGGTGGGGTGGTTGCAAACAGCGGTGCATCAATGCGACCTGGCAAGGTGACGATGGCGTCGTCGATGTTGGTGCCGAGGGCGCCGTAGCGGGCGGCGTCGGGGTCGGCTTTGAGCACTAAGCTCGCGAGATCCCCCGCGCGCGCACTCGCGATGAGTGCGGCGACGTCGAGGTCGATGAGCGCGTCGGCGTTCATCACCAACACGCGCTCGCCAGCGGCTGCGGGCAGGGCGCGCGCCAGCCCCGATAGGCCGCCACCGGTGCCAACCAGGGTGGGCTCGTGGGTGAACACCAAGCGCATCCCCAAAAACTGCGCGCCGAGCGTGTCGGGCAACGCGGGATGCAGCCAATGCGAATTGAGCGCGACTTGCGTGACGCCGGCGCGCGCGAGCAGCGCCAGCGTGAAATTCACCAGCGGCGTCCCGCACACCTCGACGAGCGGTTTGGGCACATGGTTCGTGAGTGGGCGCAGCCGCGTCCCCAAGCCAGCTGCGAGCACGTACGCGGTCGACACAGTCATGCGAATACCCCTCGCCACGCTCGCACCGTCCGACCAAGCACTATTGCGAGGACAGGCAAAAGTGATCCACGCAGCGCGCGCTGCCGCAGTCAGCATCGGAGCCGCAGCCGTAAAAAAGTGGATCGTCGACGGCGTCGATGGCGACCTCTTCAAACGCCAATGGCGTCGCGCCGATTCCGAGCCCCAAGTGGCCCATCGTCAAGCTCACGTCTGCGTCGCTGGTCAGCGTCCGCACGCCGCCCCCCAAGCCGACGTGCGCGGAGGCGTGGATGCCGCGGTAGACATTGAGCAAGTCGCGCACCGAGACTTTGTGCGTCGGCAACGTCAACGGCGCCGGGCCAAACGTCACGATGCCGTCGGCCTCAAGGGCCACGCCGATGTCGCGGCCGTTAAGCGCGACGTCGTAACTGTGCGAGATGCCGTCGGTGTCGACGACGCGCAAGGTTCCATAACCTGTGACGGGCCCTGCGACCGCCACTGCGCGCAACAACGTCAGATCGGTCAGACGCGCGGACTTCACAGCGATTGCTGTGAGCGGGTCGACAGCCTCATGAAAGCAGCCTTGGCCGACGTTTGACTGCACGCAGCCCACCAGCACCAACAACGGCCACGCGCGCATGCGGCGTCGTGTGGTGCCTTGGGTGAGTGGGTGCGCGCGCATGAGTTGTTGTCGCGCGCTGCGTCGCGCGTTGCAAGCCTCGCTAGGCGCGCTCACCGTGCTGAAGTACAGCGAGCCGCGGAGGTCGCGATGCTGCGTTGTCTGTGTGCTGCGTTGGCATTGGTGTGGTGGACAGGCTGTGCCCACGCGTACCTGATGCGCGCCGACAACACGCCGGACCCCGCGCCGAGCCCCGTGCTCATCACCGGTTTCGCCGTCGAGTTTGACCACGGGCCGTCGGGTCCAAGCCTCGTTGACGCGCTACAAAACGGCGCGTTGGCGGACTTCGGCGCTGAAGTCGCCGAGGTGTTGCAAGAGCATTTGGCGTCGTTTGGCTTCATCGCTAGCTACGACGCGACCCGCACCGTCGCACTCGACCGCGTGCAACTGTCGAGCAGCGCCGCCACCGCCGCGTTCACGGGCACATGGCGCCACCCTGAGGCGTCGTCGTGGACACCGCGACGTGTGGAGTCGCTGTTCGTATCGCCTGTCGATGTCATCGCGCGCGTACGACAGCCCGGCGCGCGCGGCTATTTCGGTTTCGTCGGCGTCTCGGTGAGCGACCACGGCCTGATCATGAAAGAGCCCACCGTCGTCGTCACGGTCTCGATCTACGACGAGAGCGGTAACAAAGTGTTGGCGCTGCAAGGTGTCGGTGCTGGTGACGCGCAGTTGTTGTTGTCGGATCGCTCGCCGCTCAACTTAAGCAATGCGCTCAAGCGCGCGATGTTGACGCTGGCAGCCGCGACAACCAGCGTGATTGCGTCGTCACCCGCACTAGCGCGCCCCCCGGCCGCGCCCGTAGCCGCACCGCCTCCGCCCACTGCCACACCACAGGTGCCTTGATGTCATTTTTATTGTACGGCGCCACCGGCTACACGGGCGCGCTTATCGCCGAGGCTGCGGTGGCGCGCGGTCTGACACCGACGCTTAGCGGCAGAAACGCCAGCGCCCTGGCGGCACTTGCGGAGCGGTTGCGGTTGCCGTTTGCGCCCGCTGCCCTCGACGACGATGCGGCATTGACCCGCGCCTTTGGCACCCACGCGCTGGTGCTCAACTGCGCGGGGCCGTTTTCACACACCGCGCGCCCGATGGTCGACCTGTGCTTGCGGCTTCAGCGCCACTACCTCGACATCACCGGCGAAGTCAGCGTGTTTGAGCGTTTGTTTGCGCGCAGTGCGGAAGCGAAGGCGCGCGGCGTCGTGCTGTTGCCGGGCGTCGGGTTCGACGTCGTTCCGTCGGACTGCATGGCCGCGCACGTCAAGCGTTTGCTGCCGTCAGCGACGTCGCTTGAGCTGTGCATCGCGGCGCTGGGGTCGCTGTCGCACGGCACCAGCGCGACCATGATCGAGCATTTGCACACGGGGGGCGGCGTGCGGCGCGGTGGCGTCCTCGTCGGTGAGCCTGCCGCCATGCGATCGCGCACCTTCAACGTTGCTGGCAAGGCGCGCGCGGCGGTGTCGATGCCGTGGGGCGACCTTTCAACAGCGTACCACTCAACCGGCGTCCCCGACATCACCGTATACTTCACGCTACCGCGCGCCTCGGTGTGGGGCGTTAAGGCCATGGGGGCGCTTGCACCGCTCGCGAAGTCCAAACGCGTGCGGGCGTTTTTGCAGTCGCGTCTGCCGGCGGGCGGGCCCGATGCGGTGGCGCGCGCGCGCGGGCGCAGCGTGGTGGTCGCGGAGGCAAAAGACGCGGCCGGCCTCACGGTGACGTCGACGTTGACGGGCCCCGAAGGCTACACGATGACGGTCGACACCGCGCTGTTGTGTGTGCAGGCGATGGCGACGCCGCCACCACCAGGCACCTGCACGCCGTCGTCAGCGTTTGGCGCCGACCTCGTGCTGCGCGCGGCGGGTGTCACGCGGGTTGACGGCTGAGCTGCAGCGCATCGCACGCGCGCACGCTTAGCCGAAGCTGTCGCTGTCGCCGACGCCTTTTTTTTCACGTCCTCCCTCCCACGGGTCCCACTCGACGGCAAAGCTGACGTCGCCGCCGCGTGCCACATCCGCGGCGGCGGGACATTGAACGACTGCGCGTGCTCGGCCGAGCCCCGCTGAGCCTTCGATCGCCCCCGCGAGCGCGAGCAAAAATGACGGGCTGTCGCGGATTACGGCGGGCGCGCCCGTGAGCACAAACACCCCCGACGTCGCGCGCCGCGCGTCGTACACGACGGTACCGGCGCCTTTAAACATCAACCCCCATGCGTGCGGTGCAAAACGCCAGACCCGCGGCGGGTTGATGCGCAAAAGACGCGTCGCGGCCTGAACGAGTTGTTGCAGCGGCCCCTGGATCGCACGCGCAAAGGCGTGGCTGGCATGAAAGCGCACGTCGACATCATTGGTTGCCAGGCGAATGCGTTCAAGCAGCGCCATGTTGAATTCGATCGGCAGCCAAGCGCTGGGCGCTGCCCGCTCGATGGCGCGCAGCTCGGTGGCGCAGGCGTGTCTCACCGCGGCCTCGACGTGAGGGCCGAGGACTTCAAGGGCCATCACGTTGGCTTGGATGTAACTCGCCCGCATGACGCACGGGGTACTCATGGCGCGATGATAGCGGATGTCACGAGCAGGTGTGAGCGCTCGCACAAGCGCCCATCAATTCACCGACCTTGGGAGGCGGAAGTTCGATCGCTCACGTGGGTCGCGGGTCGGCGGCACCACGGCGGCACCACGGCGCAACTTGCCTATCGACCGGTCGATCGCCATAGTGCTGTCACCTTATGGCCGACACTTTGATCCTCCCCCTCCTCCCCTTGCGCGACATCGTCGTGTTCCCAGAATCGTTGCAAGCGCTGTTTGTGGGGCGGCCGCGCTCGGTCTCAGCACTTGAAGCCGCGATCCGCTCGCAGGTGCCGGGCCACGAGCGGCGCGTCGTGCTGTCGGCGCAGCGCACTGCGCGCACTGAGGAGCCCGGCGCCGACGACATCCACGCCATCTGCGCCATTGGCGTCGTCAAAACGCTGTTGCCGCTGCAAAACTCCATGATGAAGGTGCTGGTGGCCGGCGAAGAGCGCGCGCGCATCAAGCGCTTTGTTGCTGCCAGCGAGCTGCCGGGTGGCTTGGCCGCAGGGCTCACCGTCGAGCCCTTCGTCGTCGAGGTGGAGCGCATCTCTCACGAAGAACTCGTGCCCGACGAGGCGACGGCGCTCGAAGTGATGGGTCGCTTGCAAGCCAGCTTCGAAGAGTTCGCGCGGCTGTCCAAGCGGTTGCAACCGGAGGTGCCCAAAAACGTCGAGGAGATCACCCAGCTGTCGCGCCGCGCTGACGTCATCGCGGGCTACGTGCAGATTCGGCCGCAAGACAAGCAGGCGCTGCTTGAGGAGATGGACGTGCATGCGCGCGTCAAACGCTTGATCGAGCTCATCGATCAAGAAAGCGAGGTGGTGCGCATGCAGCGCAAGGTGCGCGGCCGCTTCACCAAGCGCACCGATCAGCAAGCACAAGAAAAGCAGCAGCAAGCGCAACAACAAGCCGCGGAAGATCTGCAGGATGAATTCAAAAACGAGCTCAACGACCTTGACCAACGGCTCGCCAAAAAGCCGCTGACCGACGAGGCGCGCGAACGTG
>JAYTVG010001118.1:0-9416 GCA_043744135.1 Deltaproteobacteria bacterium
GGACTGGCGCTTGAGCTCAACGGGCCGATTGTGTCTGACCTGTTGCGCTACCGTGTGTTTGCGGGCGGCGGCGCGGGCTTCACGACGGGCAACGTCGGGGGCCGCCGTTTCGCGTTCGACAACACCAACTATACATACACGCTGGGTGCGCAGCTTCAGCTGACACCGCTTGGGCACTACAGCCGTTTTGAGAGCCCGTTTATGTACCGCAAGGTGCCGATGCAGCTCGCACTCAACGCCGGGGCGAAGTGGGACCAACGCCAGCAGGAGCGCTACCCAGCCGTCAACGGTCAGCTGGTGTTTCGCTGGGGCTACGCGGAGCTGTACATCGAGGACTACGCCAAGGCTGAGGTCAACTTTGGCGCGATTCAAAACGCCTACAATGTGATGGTCGGCGTGTTGTTGTGGCCCGAGTGGTTGTTTTTTGCGGCGGATGTCGGGCAGTTTTGGAGCAGCGGCTTTGGCACGCTTGAGCAACTCACGCTCGGCGGCATTCAGGTCGCGGACCCACCAAGCCAACTGCAGACCGAACTGCGTCGTCAACGTGGCGAAACGCAACTGCGCGCCGCCTTGCACTTTTATTTTTGGCGCAACAACGGCGTGCTGTCGGTGCGCGAAGTGGTGCGTTTGCTTGACCCGCCGCTGGTGGGATCAAACCAACGTGAGGATCTCTTCATCAGCAGCGAAACGTGGCTGGCAACGCAGTTTCGTTTTTGAACGACGACAGCGAGATTTCACCACCGTAGTAGCAGGGTGACGTGCGCTGCGTTGTGGGCGTTTGGTCAGTCCTCAAACGTGGTGGTGGCATCCACGGTGCTGAAGCACTCGCGCTTGTCGCCGTTGTCGCAACAAACAGAATCAATATTTTCGCCAAACGTGACCCAACGATCGGAGGCGGGCACGCAACCATCTGCACACGCCGACTCCACCGCATATTTCCCGTCTTTGCAGACCAAAACGTTCGCCTCGTCAGTGGAGCACACCGCCTTGAGCGGCGAGTCACTGCAATCATCGCCCAGATCCGCTGGATAGTACTCCGGCAATGGACAACCCACCGCTGCCAGGACACACGCCATCGCCAACCACGTCATTGCTTTCACGGGACACCTCCTGCGCCGCAACATGCGACGCTAGGGATTGGCGACGTATGGCTCTGATCTGCATTGTCACTGATCACACGTGCCCGTGTTTCACATGACGCGCGCGGGATTGCGCTGGTCGCACCAGCGAGGGCGCGGGGGAGGCGAGGGTGCGGCGACGCTCGCATGCAACCACAGCGTGGACCTGCATGTGGCCCGGCCTGCCGACTTCACGATGCGTTGCGGTGAACACCTGCGCGCGGCGATCTAAAACTCGTCGTCGGGCGCTGGGGTTGGTTGGTTTTTCACGATGCCGCGCCACGCGATCTCACTGAAGGTGACGCACAACAGCGGCTGCGGACCGGTCGCTTTGAGTTGAATCTCGATGGTGTGTTTGGGGCGCTCGATCTCGAGCCGCTTTTGCTGAACAATTCGTCCTGCGATGCCGATGCCGCGGGCAACCCCGTCAGACAGGACCGTCATGCGCACGTTTGGGATTTGCGTCTCACCTTCAATACGGCCGATGCGCAGACTTGAGATCTCCCGCACCCAATCGTCGTCGGTGCCGCGGATCGTATAGCTACCGTCGGGCGGAATCTGCACGACGAAGCAATCGTGTGAGCCACGCTCAACACGGCGGCGCTCGCGCTTGAGCACTTCAGCTTTGCTGGTGGTGCCGTCGCTTGACTGGGCTTGCGCGCGCGCAAGCACGCCCGCGTGAATGTCGACGTCGTCTCCCAAACTCGGCGCCGCTTTGAGGTGTGCAGCCTGCCAATCGCGCCACGCAAACGCGTCTTGCGCAAACGCCGCCGCGTTGTCGGCTTGAAGCTCGGCGAGGTTGTTGAGCTCGTGCGGGTCAGCGTGCAAATCGTACAGCTGCGGTTCGAGCGTTTGCGTATCGATCAAGAACTTCATGTCGTTGTCGACGATGCCGACCTCGCGGGTCTCGGCCTTGCCGGCCAAAAACACGCGCCGGGGTTGCCAACTGGCAGAAAACATCGAGCGACCCCGATGGCGCGCGTCAGGGGGCAACCCCATCAAGTCTAGCGCCGTGGGCACGATGTCCATCAACGCCACCACGCGGTTGGAGCTTTGCGCGGGCACATCGCCAGGGTGCAAGATCACCAGCGGCACGTGTGCGTGCGTCTCATAGCTCAAGCGTTTGCCTGGCGTTTCGTGCGCTTGTTCGCCGTGGCCTTCGCCGTGATCGCCCACAACGATGACAGCGGTGTCGTTGGCTAAGCCGCGCTGTTCGAGCCCTTGCATCATCTCTTCGAAGATCTTGTCGAGGTACACCACCGACGACAGGTACCGATCTTTCTGGCTGCCGCTGGGGAACTTGGCCTTCTCGCCGTTCCACAAGATGTACGGGTAGTGCGCGGAGATCGGGATGACGAGCGCCATGAAGCGCTGGTCCTTGGGGAGGCCATCAATCCAGCTCAGCACACCTTGCACCATGGCGCGGTCGTCGATGCCCCAGCGGCTGGTGTCCCACGGCTTGCCGTCGGCGCGTGGCACCGTGCGCGCGAGCGATTGCGCGTCCTGTTCGATGTCGTACTTGCGCCGTCCAAGCAGCGCGAGCTTGTCGGAAAAACCAAAATTTCCCGCGTGAAACAAACCGCTTTTCACGTCGTGAAGCGCAAAGGCTTGCGACGCCTCGCCGCAATCGATGCGCGGGTTGATGGTGGCGATGTTGGCGCCTGAAGGCACCGGCCAATCGCTGCACACCACGCCGAAGATGGCCTGGATGGACAAGCAATACGGCGAGTACGCGCGCGTCATCAGCAAACCCGATTGCGCGCGGCGCGTGAGGTTTGGCGTGGTGTCTTCGCCACCCGGCGTGAAGCTTGAGTGTTTCATGCTCATGGTCTCGGCCATGAAGATGACGACGTTTTTGGCGGCGACGTTGTTGCGCACGGGCGCCACCTCTGCGTCGTGTGGCGTTGTCACCGGCCGCGAGATGCGCTGCCAATCGTCTGCTTGCGGCACCTTTGGATAGCTGGGAGCGAACGTCGGGTGGACCCGTTTGGGTGCGAATTTTTCCACGACGGAGCGGGCAAACACAACCGATGACTGCTCGCTGAGGCGCGTGATAAATTTCCCTGCGGTCGCTGTCTGCACCACGAAGCTGACGGAGCCAGCGGCGGCGCACGCGCACGCCATGCGAGCAAACCCGTGCGGCACGCGCTTGTGTAACTGCCAACCAACGAACGCGCCCACAGCGACCGCAAGTGCGACGATCAGGCCGGAGACAGCGTCACCGGGATCGAGCAATGCGATGTCGCCAAAGCCGGCGCCATCTTCGCCGAGCAAGCGCTGCAGCGTGATGGCGGACTCGGTGGTTGCATAGCTGATGGCGTTTGCCACCGCGAACCCGCCGACGGTCAACACCGCAATCGAGCTTGCGACCACCGCAGCGCGTGGTCGACGACGCGCCACCAGCGCGACAGCAACCGCCAACGCCACTGCCAACAAGACGTCGCCGCCGACGGTGACCGGCAGCCACCTCCACAGCGCGGCATCGTTTGCCCCCGTGACGAGGTCGTGCACGCGCTGGGCCTTGAGTGCTAAGGCAGCCGCGATGCACGCGCACAGGGTGATAAATGGCGATCGCGTCACGCGCGCAATCTAGCCACACGCACGTCAAGTGAACACGGACAAAGCGCATAAAGTCTGGCATAGCCGCCGCTATGGCCGACCTCGTTACGCTCCACTTGCCCTGCGCGCGCGGCACCGAAACCTGCGTCAGTAAAGAACTCGAAGGACTCGGCGCCACCGCGCTCAAAGCGGGCTACGGCGTGGTGTCATGCCAGGGCCCGCTGGGCTTGGTGGCCAGCATCAACGTGTTTTCGCGCTGTGCCAGTCGCGTGCTGTTGCAGATTGAAAAGTGGCAGGACGTGTCCACCGAAGACGCGTTGATGGACGCGTTGATGGCAGTGCGTTTTGAAGATCGCCTCGACGACAAAGGCACGTTTTCAGTCGACGCGCATCTGCGAAACGCTGCGTGGAACAACACGCACTTTGCGGCGCTGCGGGTGAAAGACGCCATCGTTGACCGGTTTCGCTCGCTCGAACTTGCGCGTCCCAGCGTCGACACCCAACGTCCCTCGATCAAATTCGTGCTGCACTGGGAGGGCCCAAACGCCACGCTATCGCTCGACACCTCAGGCGAGCCGCTGCACCAGCGCGGCTACCGAAAGGGCATCGAAGCGATTGCACCAATGAAAGAGACGCTGGCGGCGTCGATGCTCGCCATCGGCCACGCTGACGTGCAGCGGCCTTTTTTGGATCCCGTGTGTGGAACCGGCACGCTGGTGATTGAACAAGTGTGGCGCATGCTCAAGCGCGCGCCTGGCCGCGATCGCCACTTTGGTTTTGAGCGTTGGCGCCACCGCGCGCCCGAGCTCGACCGCGCGCTTGCGAGCGCCCGTTCGCAGGCGCGCGACGAGGAGTTGCGCACGCTCGACGTGCCGGTGCACGCATCGGATTGGCACAAAGACGCCATCGACAACGCCACGCAATGCTTTGAACGCGCTGAGGTGACGGAGTTTGTGCGGCTGGAGCGCGTCGATGCGCGCGAGGCCAACATGCCTGGCGACAAAGCTGTCGTCGTGGGCAACTTGCCGTTTGGCGAACGCATCGGCAAAAACCCGCTGCAGCTCAACGGCTTTTACCGCACGCTTGGTGAGCGCTTGGCGGGGCAAAAAAACGCACGCGTGTTGTTGTTGTCCGGCTATGAGCGCGCGCAAGAGCTGCTGGCACTTGAGCGCCACGCACATCTCAGCCGCACGTGGCCGCTGCGCTCGGGCGACCTCGACGTGACGCTGCTGCGCTACGACATTTCAGACCCTGATTTCGTCAAGGCCCCGCGCGCAACGCGTTGAAGTTGCCGGATCGTGCAAATGACCCCTTGCGCAAGCGTGCTGCGAATGCTCGCGTATCATCATGACGACGACGACCGATCCGCGCAGTGACGAAGCCATCGTAGCCCTCGGCATCGACCTGCATCAAAAGATGAAGGGCGAAACGCCCGGGGTCTTTAACAAGGCGTATTGGGAGGGTGCGATCTTGGAGTGGGCCATGAAGGACCCGGGCTTCAAGGTCGACATGTTTCGTTTCGTCGACGTGTTCGCGTCGCTGACGACCAAAGACCAAATCAAGCAACACATCGAAGAATACCTGCTCAAAGAGGGACGCCAACTTCCCACACTCATCTCGACCGCGCTGAAAGCGGCGACGTCGGGCCTGACCGCGGGCATCGCGCAGGCGACGATGAAAAAGCAGATCGAGGGCATGGCGAACCGCTTCATCGTCGGCAACAACGCCAAAGACGCGCTTGGCGAGCTCAAAAAACTGCACAAAGACGGCATCGGCTTCACGGTGGATTTGTTGGGTGAAGCGACCGTGTCTGAGGGCGAGGCCGACGTCTACGCCAAGCGCTATTTGGACCTGATCGACAACCTGTCAGACGAAGTCGCAAAATTTCACAGCGACGACATCATCGACAAAAACCACCTAGGCCAAATCCCGCGCACCAATGTGTCGTTGAAGATCTCCGCGATGTTTAGCCAAATCGACCCGGTCGACGTCGCGGGCTCGGTCGCGGCGCTCAAAAAACGGGTGCTGCCGCTGTTTTTGCGCGCCAAAGAAAAACAGGTATTTTTGAATGTCGACCTCGAACAGTGGGCATTTCACGACATCACCTACGACCTGTTTGAAGAGCTCGTCACCTCTCCCGAGCTGCGCGGGTACCCGCATTTGGGCATCGTGGTGCAGGCCTATTTGCGCCAGTCGATGCGCGACGCGCAGCGGTTGTGCGACATCGCGAAACGGCGCGGCGCACCGCTGGGTATCCGTTTGGTGAAGGGCGCGTATTGGGACTACGAAACCGTGCTCGCCCGCCAACAAGGTTGGGACTGCCCAGTGTTCGCAGAAAAGGCCGACACCGACGTCAACTACGAAGCCATCTCGCGCTATTTGCTGAAGAACATTGAACACCTCGGCCCCGCGTTTGGCTCGCACAACTTGCGCTCGCTGGCCCATTCGCTCGTGGCCGCGCAAGAGCTCAAAGCGCCGCCCAAAAGCTACGAGATCCAAATGTTGTTTGGGATGGCAGAGCCCGAGCGCAAGGCGTTTCGCGCGCAGGGCCACCGCGTGCGCGTCTACGCGCCGGTCGGGGAGCTGTTGCCGGGCATGGCGTATTTGGTGCGGCGCTTGTTGGAAAACACCTCGAACGCGGGCTTTTTGAAGCTGTCACACCACGACGGTGTCGACGTCAAAAAGCTCATGCAGCGACCGACGCCCAAGGGCGACAAGCCGGCCGACAGCAAGCCCGCCGCGAAGATGAAAAAGGGCGACGTCAGCTCGCCGTTTTCCAATTGCGCGCTCACCGATTTCACGCGTGTCGAACGCCGCAGCGCATTCGCAGCGGCCATCACGGCCGTCGCAGCGCGGCTGCCCATCAAGGTGCCCGTGGTGTTGGCGGGCAAGGAGCAAGCAGGCGGCGCCATGTTCAACCGCACGTCGCCAAACGCGCACAGCCAGCTTGTTGCGCACGTTCAAGCCGCCACCGTCGAGCAGGCGGACCAGGCGGTCCTGCTCGCAAACACGGCGTGGCCGGCGTGGCGTGACACCACGCTGCAATCGCGCGCGGCACTGCTCGAAAAGCTCGCCGATGTGCTCGAAGCCGATCGCGATGCGCTCAGCGCCATCCAATGCCACGAGGTTGGCAAGCCCTGGAAAGAGGCCGATGGCGACGTTGCTGAAGCGATCGACTTTTGTCGATACTACGCGCGTATGGCGCTGTTGGAACTCGCGCCGCGCAAACAAGGCAACGTGTTTGGCGAGGACAACACGCTGAGCTACGAGGGACGCGGCGTGTGTGTGGTCATCGCGCCGTGGAACTTCCCGCTGGCGATCTTGTGCGGCATGGCCACGGCGGCGCTGGTCGCAGGCAACACCGTCGTCATGAAGCCCGCCGAACAGTCGAGCGCTGTCGCATTTGGTTTATTTCAGGCGATGCTTAAAGCGGGCATCCCCGCCGGCGTCGTGCAATTCGTGCCTGGCGTGGGCGAAGACATCGGCCCCACCCTCGTGGACCACAAGCTGACGGCGCAGATCGCGTTCACCGGCTCAAAGGGCGTCGGCCTTTCCATTGTGCAGCGTGCGCACATCACGCAACCAGGGCAGCACCAAGTCAAGCGCGTGGTGTGCGAGATGGGCGGCAAAAATGCCATCATCATCGACGACGACGCCGACTTGGACGAGTCCGTGGTGGCGGTGGCGAAGAGCGTCTTTGGCTTCGCGGGACAAAAGTGTTCCGCCTGCTCGCGCGTGCTCGTGCATCAAAACGTGCACGCGGCATTCGTCGAGCGTCTGAAAGCTGCCGCCGACAGCTTGCAACTGGGATCGGCAGCGGACGCTGGCACGGCCATAGGCCCGGTGGTGGATGCGGATGCCTACGCGCGTTTGATGAACGTGATTGCGAACCCTCCCGCGGGAGCAACCAGGGTGTACGTCGGGTCGGCGCCTTCAGGGGGCCACTTCGTGCCGACGACGATCTTCGCCGTCGACGACGCCAACCACGCGCTCATGCAGCAAGAGCTGTTTGGGCCCGTGGTCGCGGTCATGAAGGTGGCGAGCTTTGACGACGCCATCGACATCGCCAACGGCACCGAATTTGCGTTGACGGGTGCGGTGTTTTCGCGCAGCCCCGCGCACCTCGACGTGGCGCGGCAAAAGTTTCGCGTCGGCAACTTATATTTGAACCGCGGCAGCACCGGCGCGCTGGTGGAGCGTCAGCCGTTTGGCGGCTTTCAGATGAGCGGCGTTGGCACCAAGGCGGGCGGCCCCGGCTACCTCGCGTTGTTCACCGACCCACGCGTCGTCACCGAAAACACCATGCGGCGGGGCTTCACGCCCGACTTGGAGGCGTAGCCGTCTGCGACCAGCACCGTTGCGTGCCAGGTCATCCGCGCAGCAGGAAATTTTAGCGGCGCGTGACGGCGATCGTTCGCGCGAGCACCATGCGCAACGCGAGCAGCAAGCGTCGCGCGTCGTCGATCATGCGCTGGTCGAGCAGCAGCAGGTGAAACACCAGCATCTGCATCGACACTTCTGTCAGATTCAAAAACAGCAGTGCCAGCACATGCATGCACAAGCTCGCCACCCACAGCACGCAGCGCCCGCGGTGAAACCACACCAAAAAAATGGCGCCCGCCTCGAGCGCCAACGACGCCCGCGTGCCGATGTTCAACAGCGCGTCGAGCTGCGGGTGGGACAACAAGTCGCCGAACCACAACCTGCGAAACACCGAGGCGTTAAACACGTAGTGAAGCGCGCTGCCGTCTGTCCACGATGCGTCGTGGTAGGTCAGCTTGGTGAAGCCCGACGTGCTGTACACGACGGCGAACGCGCCCCACGCAAGCGCACGCGCGATCGGCGGCAACCCCACGCGCGCGGACACGACGGGCCAACGCGGCGCCCGCAATGGGCAAATCGCCAAGAGTAACAGCGACAGATGCACCAGCGACATCTCGGGCGATCGGCTCAGGACGTTTTGCTGCCACAGCGCCATCGACGCCAACCACACGCACGCTGCCATCGGTGCCACACCACGACCGGCCGCGATACATAGCGCACCGACGATGACAACGACGCTCAGGGCGCGCGCCACGACGCCGCCCGACATGCCGAAGTGCGAAAGCGTGTCGCGCAGTTGCAAGCCGCTGGTGGTGAATTGCTCATCGATATACGGCCACATCTGCGCAGTGAAGCACGCGATGCACGCGCCGACGGCGATGCGCCATACCGCTACCGTGAAGCCTGGGGCCGCCGGCGTCATCCACCACACCAGGCGAGCGCGCGTCGTCATGCGTCAGCCTGCCGCGGCAATCGGGCAGGTCCAGTGAAACTCTCGCGTGATGGCACCGTCAAGATCGCGGTTGCGCAGTGCGATTTCGCCGCGGCCGCTGCACCGTAACAGCGTGGTGAGCGCGGGGTCAGCGCACGCCAAGCGGGTCACGACGCGTTTGACGCGCATGGCGCTCGCCCCCGCTAGCGAATCAGACAGCACTTGGTTGAACGCGACTTTGCGGTGGTGCGGGCCGGCCATGCGGTCGAGGATTTGCTCGTCGAATGCGCGCCATCCCAACACGCCCTCGGGACTTTCGCACGCCACCTCGGTGCGCGGTTGTTGCGACGTCGTGCGCTCGCGCGCCTGGCGAAACGGGAACTGATACATGCCGGTCGCTGGCGGGAAGAAAAACGCAGGTTTGCCGGCGGCGACCAACGCTTGTCCAAGCGATGCCGCTGCGATGGTCACGACCACGCACACGA
>JAYTVG010001119.1:0-1004 GCA_043744135.1 Deltaproteobacteria bacterium
CTGCCGACCCAAGCAGGCGAGACCACGCTGCGCGAGCGCCGCAGCAAGGACAACGTCGCGCGCGGTGCGCACCGCATTGACGGCACTGAAGTCAACGAGATGCCGGGCACCTACGGCGACCCCGCAAAAGCGATCGAAAATTTCCCGGGCATGGGGCGCGTGTTGTTGTCGCAGGGTTCACTGTTTGTGCGCGGCGCGCTGCCCAATGAAAGCGCCGTGTTCGTCGACGACTACGAGATCCCCGACCTGTACCACTACACAGGCTCAACCAGCGTGATCAACATTCCGTTTGTCGAAAGCGTCGAACTTGTGCCTGGCGCATTTTCCGCGCGCTACGGGCGCAGCACCGGCGGCATCGTTACGCTCAAAACTAAAAAGCTCCCCACCGACGACGTGCACGGCTTCGCGAAGCTCGACACCATCGACGGCGGCGTTTACGTCGGTGTGCCGGTGACGCCGACGGTCGCGGTGGGGGCGTCGGCGCGGCGCAGCTGGCTCGACATCGCGCGCGACGTCCAAAAAAGCGTGCGCGGCACCGGTGACGACGTGTTGTTGACGCCGACGTACTGGGACTACCAGCTCAAGCTCGACTGGGACACGGCACCCGGGCACGAGTTGGTGGTGTTCGCGTTTGGCTCAGGCGATCGTGAGCTGTACGAAGCCGACGGCGCCGGCGCTCTTGATGCCTACACGCGAACCAACGACAGCGATTTTCACCGCTTGAGTTTGCGCTACCAACACTCGATCGGTGGTGGCTTCATCCACACGTTTACGCCCGTGCTTGGCTACGCACGCCAAACGCTGCTCGAGCAAGGGGGTCTGCGCTACGCCGACCGCCAGACCTACGACGTGCAACTGCGCGACGAGCTCACGTGGCGCTCGGGCAACTCGCGCATCATCGTCGGCATCGACACCACCGCGCGCCGTGACGCCTTCGAGTACGGCGGCTTTTTGGCCGACGACGGCACCCTCGAACTCGCGAGTCCAGATCTCAGCGTCATCGC